>JANPPB010000278.1:0-5849 GCA_031428295.1 Segetibacter sp.
ATATGTGGAAGAGTGGAAAAATTCATGACCCTAATTCTGGCAGTACTTTTGATGCAGAAGCAAAAATAAAATCAGACGGTACACTTGAAGTACTTGGATATATGGGTATGAAGTTTCTTGGTACTAAAAAGTATTTTAAAAGGGTTAAATAAGAGATGATAGATATAGTTTATCTGTAGCACGGGGAATTTGTGATACCTGTACAAAGAATGCAATTCAGTTGCAGGCACCTTCGGAATAGTTTTGTAACATTTTAAACTTATTTCTTCATTTAAAAATTTGTAACATGGAACACGAACAACCATCACACCATCACACAGGGCATAAGCACGAAGCCCTTATTCAGCAGCTTTTAGCTTGCGCTACTGCATGTGAAAACTGCGGAGCATCTTGTCTGGATGAACAAGATGTAACCATGATGGCACATTGCATAGAGCTTGACAGGGATTGTGCAGAGGTTTGCTCTTTAGCAGCACGATTGTTAATCAGAGAAAGTGAGTTTTCTCATGAGTTCTTAGCTTTCTGCGAAAAGATTTGTCGCCATTGTGCAGAAGAATGCGGTAAGCATGAGCATGAGCAGTGTAAAAAGTGTGCAGAAGAATGTCGTAAATGTGCAGAGGCTTGCCACGCACATCATCATGGTAGTGTTACATTGAATTAGGTGTAAAAAGTATGCGCCGGTCGTTTGCAACGGTGCATACTTTCATAAAATTATTGGCAGCGTTTGTACTCTTTGGGTAATGATTGATTTGTGTGATGGCTGAATGAAGTACAAAAAGTACAAGTGAGTGACACAACGATGTAACATAGAATTGCTAATGTTGGCGACCAAAAAACTCGTCTAAATATTAAATCTTAATACATAAAATATGAAACTCAATTGTTGGAAATGCGTGGTAATGCTTTCAGCATTAATGGCAATAATGTCATCAATTTAAATGGCAAAAACTTAGACCGGATTAATGTATAGTATCATTTCAGGTGCTTTGATTATTAGCCTGCTTCATGCGGTTATTCCTAACCATTGGCTACCAATAATTGCTATTGGCAGAAAAGAGCAATGGACAACAGCAGAGGTTACTAAAGTAACTTTTGCCTGTGCTATGGCACATGGCATAAGCACAATAATTATTGGTGTTGTGTTAGGCTTCTTAGGTGCTAAGCTCAATGATGATCTAACACATTTTACAAACATCATTGCACCAATTGTTCTAATAGCAATGGGCTTAATATTTATTTACCGTCACCATAGGCACAAGCATTTTCATATCACCGAAGAAATAAAGAAGAAGAAAACAAAGACAGCAATAATTACAGCACTGGTAATAGCAATGTTCTTTTCTCCCTGCATGGAAATTGAAGCGTACTTTTTATTAGCAGGCACACAAGCAAAATGGCTTGTATGGTTCATTGCATTACTATACTTATCAATAACTACGACCGGCATGGTACTGTTAGTAAGATTTGCTTTCAAAGGCATACTAAAACTTAATTGGCATTCATTAGAACATAATGCAGGAATAATAACAGGACTAACATTAGTGGCTACTGGTATCATAACTTTTTTTATAAGATAATTATGGAACACAACCACGAGGAAAAACAAAACAAAGACCTACAGTTAAACCAACTCGAAAAGATAACTGATAACAAAGCAGTACTTGAGCACAGTGCAGATGATGGTCACGACCATGAGCATACTGACGACGATGGTCATAACCACGGTTCAGAAGTAACATCCGATAAACCGCAATGGCTTGAGCATTGGAATCTGTTAACAGCGTTACTGATTCTTGCAGTAATTCTGGTAATGGAATATGGTTTTAAAATAACACTACCAAAACCGTGGGGCTTATTAGTAAATGCGGTCGCATACATATTAGCGGGTGGCAGTGTGCTTCGCATGGCATTTCGCAAAGCAAGCAGAGGCGATATTTTTAACGAATTTGTTTTGATGAGCGTAGCCACGCTTGGCGCTTTTTACATTGGAGAATATACTGAAGGCGTAGCTGTAATGGTATTTTATACAATCGGCGAATGGTTTCAGGATGCTGCTGTTCGTAGAGCTAAGGCAAGCATAAAAGCGTTATTAGATATTCGTCCTGATGAGGTAACAGTGTTAAGGAACGGGCAAACTGAAAGAGTACATTCTTCTGAAGTACAGTTAGATGAAACAATACAAATGAAACCGGGCGAAAAAGTAGCATTAGATGGAGTGCTAAATTCTGAAAGCTCATCATTCAATACTGCTGCACTTACAGGCGAAAGCAGACCCGATACAAAGTATAAAGGCGAACAGGTTTTAGCCGGCATGATTAACCTGAACACTGTTTCGGAGATAAAAGTAACTGCACTGTTTAAAGATAGTAAGCTGAGCAAGATTTTAGAAATGGTGCAGGATGCAACTGCAAGAAAATCGCAAACACAGTTATTCATTTCACGTTTTGCCAAAGTATATACACCCATAGTATTTTTTCTTGCACTGGCATTAGTATTTGTTCCTTATTTCGTTGTAGACAATTATGTTTTCAACGATTGGCTGTATCGCGGATTAGTTTTCCTGGTAATTAGTTGTCCATGCGCTTTGGTAGTATCTATTCCGCTGGGTTATTTTGGCGGCATCGGTTTGGCTTCAAAAAATGGAATATTATTTAAGGGCGGAAACTTCCTTGATGTAATGACGAAAGTGAATGCCATCGTAATGGATAAAACGGGAACGCTTACGAAAGGGGTATTTAAAGTACAGCAAATTGTTCCCAGTGGCATAGATGAAAAAGAATTGATAAGACTTACTGCAGCCCTCGAAAAAAACTCTACCCATCCTGTAGGTACTGCCGTGGTTGGTTATGCCGGTGATGCAATAGGTAATACAACTGCAACAAACGTAGAAGAAATTGCCGGGCATGGTTTAAAAGGAACTATCGAGGGCAAAGAAATACTTGCAGGCAATTTGAAGCTGATGAAAAAATTCAACATTGCTTACCCTGCCGAAGTGGAAAACCTGGTAGATACAGTCGTAGTTACAGCAGTTGATAATAAATATGCAGGTTATATAACCATTGCCGATGAGATTAAGGAAGATGCAGCCAGCGCCGTTAAAGACATGCATGCCCTGAATATAAAAGTAGTGATGCTATCAGGTGATAAACAAGCGGTGGTAGATAATGTAGCCAATAAAATAGGCATCGATGAAGCGTATGGTGATTTGTTGCCTGAAGGCAAAGTAGAAAAAGTACAAAAGCTAAAAAATGAAGGAAGACATATTGCATTTGTGGGCGATGGAGTAAACGATGCACCGGTTGTTGCTTTGGCAGATGCCGGTATTGCAATGGGTGGCTTGGGTAGCGATGCTACTATTGAAACCGCCGATGTTGTTATTCAAAACGACCAGCCATCGAAAATTGTCTCAGCCATAAAGATTGGAAAAATTACCAGAAGCATCGTTTGGCAAAACATCATCTTAGCAATGACGGTAAAAGCAATTGTATTGATTTTAGGTGCAGGTGGAATAGCAAACCTTTGGGAAGCAGTAATAGCAGATGTTGGAGTAGCATTGTTAGCAATCTTAAATGCGGTAAGAATACAGAAAATGAAAGTGTAGGTTTTGTTACCGGCCGAAGTGCTGCTATTAAACATCGTTGTGTCACTCCCTTGTACAGCAAATCATCAGTAAACATCAAAAGAAAAAATACCCAATCTGAATACCAAATACAAGAGACATAACAATAATAAACATAAGCCTGAAAAATATAATTCCATCTCTGATGTTATCAGGTATATCAAAGAATTGCCTGTACGATTGTATTAAATGCATTCTCACTATTTAAAGATATTAGAACACCTATACACAGCATATAGCTGCCCTTACACCCAAGGCTGATGCTTCGGCAGCCAAAGGCTTTTAGCAACCCGTTAAACCCACTGCACAAGCTCACAATGCCTCACTTATTCATTTCGTTGCACTACATTCATTTGTTCACCGCAAATCAGCTTTCTGCCAGGCTCCTTTTTCCACCGCCAAAAACTAATCTCCAGAGCCTGAACCACCCCCACGCGGCAAGTTAATAAGTGTTCCTCATGCTTAGTCAGTAAGCAATGCGCCATAACCACTTACAACAGTGGAGATAAAGGCAGTCTATGTACTTTTGGGTGAATTGGCACATTTGCATTGCCCCTTAGTGCTTCGTTGCACTTAAGCCACCCTGCACTTTGATTTGAGTGCTGCGAATTCATCATCCATTACAAAAAATATTGAGACATATTATCAATAATGCATTATTTTCCTTTTATCATCTGCGAAAGCAACTTCCATTACAACAAGGATTGAAGCCCCCACCTAACCTCCCCCGAAAGGGGAGGAACAGGAAAACACCCAAAGCATTTGAATGACTGATCGGATAATTAATTTTTCATGGGTTTTTTTACTCCCCCCTTTGGGGGATAGGGGGCTTCCATTAAAACAAAGATTGAAACTGCAGGCGTATTTATAGGTGGTTTCTTTAACCAAAAGGTAAATCCAGATAAACTGAAAAAGGGTTTTGGTTGGTTTGTTTTAGTAATGGGCATTTATATTATTTGCCACGAAATTTTTGGGTAACTGCGTGACTATTGTCACATAAATTGGAGAAACATTTATGCAACTTTAACAAAAATTGGTGTGTATGAAAATTGAACAGATTTATACCGGTTGCCTGGCACAAGGTGCGTACTACATAGAAAGCCAGGGCGAGGCAGTTATAATTGATCCGCTTCGCGAAGTAGAACCTTATTTGCAGAAAGCTGAAAAGGATAAGGCTACCATCAAATATGTATTTGAAACACACTTTCATGCTGACTTTGTTTCAGGTCACCTGGATCTTTCGCATAAAACAGGCGCACCCATTGTATACGGACCAAATGCAGAACCTTCATTCAAAGCCATAATAGCAACAGATGGTCAAAAATTTACTGTAGGCGCTGTAACATTTACCGTGTTGCATACGCCGGGGCATACCATGGAAAGTTCCTGCTACCTATTGTCAGACGAGCAGGGTAAAAATGTTGCGCTATTTTCAGGAGATACGCTCTTTATTGGCGATGTTGGCCGGCCTGATTTAGCACAAAAAACAGGTGTGATAACCAAAGAAGATTTGGCAGCCAACCTATTTAAAAGTTTACGCGACAAGATTATGCCACTTGCCAACGATATAATTGTTTACCCCGCACATGGTGCCGGTAGTGCCTGCGGAAAAAATATGAGCAAGGAAACAACCGATACACTGGGCCATCAAAAGCTTACCAATTATGCGTTAAGGGCAAGCATGACCGAAGGCGAATTTGTAAAGGAAGTAATTACAGGCCTTACACCACCACCGGCATATTTCTCTTTAAATGTGTTGATGAACAAGGAGGGTTATGAAAGTATAGATGAGGTAATGGAGCGGGGTAACCATGCCCTATCGCCCAACGCTTTTGAAACTGCGGCAAACGATACCGATGCCGTTATGCTGGATACAAGGGCAGCACAAGTATTTGCCAAAGGCTTTATACCAAACTCAATAAACATTGGCATTGATGGCAGCTTTGCACCATGGGTAGGCTCGCTAATACCTGATATAAAACAAAAACTCTTGATTATTGCAGATAACGATCGGGAAGAAGAAGTAGTTACCCGTTTGGCAAGAGTAGGGTACGATTTTACAATCGGCTATTTAAAAGGGGGTTTTGAAGCATGGAAAGCCAGCGGTAAAGAAGTTGATACCATACCATCCGTAGATGTAGAACAACTTGCTGCTGAAATAAAAAATGGCAACCCAAAAATTGTAGATATAAGAAACCCTTCAGAGTTTTTGAGCGAACATGTTAGTAAT
>JANPPB010000279.1:0-4812 GCA_031428295.1 Segetibacter sp.
GTAGTTATTGAGGCAGTACATGCCAAAATGGAAACAAAAAATCTATCGCCATTGCTGGCTACGGAAGAAGCTATGCATGAGATTAGCGGGGCTATCATAGCCATCACATTGGTAATGGCCGCTGTGTTTATACCGGTAGCATTTATGTCTGGACCGGTGGGTATTTTTTACCGGCAGTTTTCCATCACCATGGCAACTTCCATTATTCTATCGGGTGTGGTTGCCCTTACGCTTACCCCGGCTCTATGTGCCATCATGCTTAAAAACAACCATGGTAAACATAAAAAGAAGAACTGGCTCGATAAGATACTCAACGGCTTTAACAAATGGTTTAATAGCGTTGCAGGAAGGTACCAAAAAGTGCTGCGTAAGATTGTAAGCAGAAGGGTAATAACGTTTGGTATGTTGATAGCCTTCTGCGCCGGAACGTATTTATTGAGCAACAACCTGCCTTCAGGATTTATACCCAACGAAGACCAGGGAATGTTCTATGCAGTTATTCAAACACCGCCGGGTTCATCGTTGGAAAGGTCTAACCAGGTTGCCGAGAAACTACAAAAAATTGCGGAAGGCATTGAAGATGTACAATCTGTTTCGTCACTGGCAGGTTATGAGATTTTAACTGAAGGAACAGGAGCCAACACCGGTACCTGTTTGATTAATCTTAAAAGCTGGGAAGACCGCAAGCATTCTGTACAGGAAGTAATTAAAGAGCTGGAGGAAAAATCGAAAGATATTACCGGGGCAACCATTGAGTTTTTTCAACCTCCCGCTGTACCGGGTTATGGTGCGGCAGGTGGTTTTGAATTAAGGCTATTGGATAAATCGGGATCCAACGATTTTAAAAAAATGGAAACGGTGAGTAAAGACTTTGTTGCAGCCTTAAGCAAACGCCCTGAGCTGTCATCGGTATTTACCTTTTACAGCGCCAGCTTTCCGCAGTATATGCTTAGGATTGATAACGACATTGCCCAGCAAAAAGGGGTGACCATTGAAAATGCCATGAACACCCTCTCAACCCTGTTGGGTAGTAACTACGAAACCAGTTTTATAAAATTTGGTCGCCAGTACAAGGTAATGGTACAGGCTTCGCCTGAGTATAGGGCTTTACCCGAGGATGTGCTGAAGCTATATGTAAAGAACGATCGGGATGAGATGGTGCCATACTCAGCTTTTATGAAAATGGAAAAGGTATATGGCTTGTCGGAAATTACCCGGCACAACATGTACAACGCATCAGAAATAAGTGGTGCGGCTGCGCCGGGATACAGTAGTGGGTCTGCTATTAATGCCGTGTCAGAAGTGGCTAAAGCAAACTTACCACGTGGCTTTGGTATTGATTGGGCAGGTATATCTGCCGATGAGGTTGCCCGTGGCAACGAAGCCATTTACATCTTCATTATTTGTTTGGGGTTTGTGTACCTGTTATTGGCGGCCCAATACGAAAGTTTTGTGTTGCCCTTCGCGGTTATTCTTTCGCTGCCGGCGGGCATTTTTGGCGCCTTCTTATTGCTGAAATTAATGGGCCTCGAAAATAATATTTATGCCCAGGTGGCTATGGTAATGCTTATTGGTTTGCTGGGTAAAAATGCGGTATTGATTGTAGAATTTGCTGTGCAAAAACACCGGTCAGGCGACTCGGTATTAAAAGCCGCCATTGAAGGTGCTTCGGTCAGATTTCGCCCTATCCTCATGACATCGTTTGCATTTATAGCGGGATTAATTCCATTGGTTTTTGCTTCCGGTCCCGGTGCTATTGGTAACCGCACCATTGGTTCGGCCGCTGCCGGGGGAATGTTGTTCGGTACGGTATTCGGCGTTATCATCATACCAGGTCTCTATTACATTTTCGGTAAAATTTCGGAAAAGCACATTATGATAACTGACGAAAACGAAAATCCTTTAACGGAAGAAATTGATCATCACATCGAAAAAATGGAACAATATGTTTAAACTAAAAAAATATACTGGCGTTGGTCTACTGGGTATTTGCCTGGCCTATGGCGGTTGTAGAGTACCGGCCCTGGTACAAACGGGCGGCAATAAACCAATACCAGATTTTTACCAAAATGCTGCAACAGATACCACCGGCATAAGCGGCATACAGTGGAAAACTTTTTTTACCGACCCCAACCTGGTAAATCTTATTGATACCGCTTTACAAAACAACCAGGAGCTCCTGATCACTTTGCAGGAAATAGAAATGGCAAAGAATGACATTCTTTTTAGGCAGGGACCCTTACAGCCAACTGTTGGTGCAAGGTTGGGTGTGGGGGTAGAAAAAGTAGGTAGATATACCAGCCAGGGTGCTGGCGATGCCACTACAGAAATAAAGCCCGGCAAGCAAGTGCCGGATGCATTAACTAATTTTACGGGTGCTGTTTATGCAAACTGGGAGGTTGATATCTGGAAAAAATTGCACACCGCAAAACAAGCCGCCATTACCCGCTACCTGGCAAGCAGAGAAGGCAAAAATTTTGTGTTAACCAACCTTGTGGCCGAAGTAGCCAACTCGTATTATGAGCTTTTAGCATTAGACAACCAGTTAGACATTGTAAGGCAAAACATAGAACTGCAAAAAAATGCATTGGAGATTGTAAAGGTTCAAAAAGAAGCCTCAAGGGTTACAGAGCTGGCAGTTCAAAAATTTAAGGCCGAAGTATTAAAATCGCAAAGCCTTGAGTTTGCTATTCTTCAGAATATTAAAGAAGCAGAGAACAAAATTAATTTGCTGTTAGCCCGATACCCGCAGCCTGTGCCACGAAATAAGTCATCCTTTTTAGCTTTAATTCCTAAAACAATAAGCGCGGGGCTTCCATCTCAATTACTGGATAACCGGCCCGATATCAGGCAGGCAGAATTAAACCTTGCCGCAGCCAAATTAGATGTAAAAGTTGCCAGGGCTGAGTTCTATCCATCCCTGGGTATTTCGGCAGCTTTGGGTTTGCAGGCATTCAAGCCATCATATCTGGTTAAGTTACCTGAGTCAATTCTGTACTCGCTTGCCGGCGACCTTGCCGGCCCCCTAATTAACCGTAACGCCATTAAAGCTGAGTTTGCCAACGCAAATGCACGCCAGTTGCAGGCAATGTACAATTACCAAAAAAGCATATTAAATGCCTACCTGGAGGTAGCCACCCAGCTATCTAAGATTGATAACCTAAGTAAGAGTTACGATTTAAAGGTGCAGCAGGTAGATGCGCTTAACTTATCAACCAATATTGCAAACGACCTGTTCAGGTCTGCCCGGGCCGATTATTTTGAAGTGTTGATGACGCAAAGGGATGCGCTTGAAGCCAGGTTAGAGTTAGTTGAAACGAAAAAAGACCAGTTGAACACAGTCGTTAATATCTTCCGGAATTTGGGCGGGGGGTGGAGGTAGGGAGAGGGGAATAGTGAGTAGTGAGTAGTGAGTAGTGAGGAGGGAATAGTAAGTAGTGAGTAGTGAGTAGTGAGTAGTGAGGAGGGAATAGTGAGTAGTGAATGGTGAAAGGTGAATTTAATTTTTGTATCCCGGTTGCGTAGGTAGCCGGGATTTTTATGTCCTGCCTGGTTGTTTGCATGTATTAAACTGATAAAATATTAATGGTAAGCAACAGCTTCTGTTTACTTAGCAGGGCAAACGATGCAGAAGGTTTTTAGGCGGGCAAAGCTAAAAGCAGGCATTAGAAAAGAGGTAGGAATATATAGTTTGCGTTACAGTTTTGCCACCCATCTGTTAGAAAAAGGAACAGACATAAGGTATATAAAAGATTTACTGGGCCACTTTAATATAAAAACAACCGAGCGGTACCTTGATGTAAGTCGTACGCAACTGGTAAACATAATAAGCCCATTGGACGATTTGATGAGCCGGGAAAATGTAGAATGGTAAAAACGGATTGTCCTAACGACAATACAAAAAGTATAATAATAAAGTGTTGATTATCAATACCAATCTTTTTTTGGAATATCGTACAATAACACAAATCTTTGCGTTATATGCCAGCTTATGGCGACACACTCTACAATTTTGAAAATTATCCTTTATGGACATTAAAGATTTAGAAACTGTTTTGTTGTTTTTCTATGACAACAGAAATAAATATCACTACTTCAATGACATTACACCGAATTTTAAAGAATATTCTTTAACTGACTTAGAAATTCAAGCAGCCATTCAAAAACTTGTCAAAGACGGGTACATTATTGAAGAAGAACATCTTCATACGGTTAAATCAGCTAAGGACAATACCATTAAAGAACAAAACAAAGAATGGGGTTGGTTTATATCCTACGACGGAATATTTCTTGTTGACACATTGCCGAAAGACCTTGCACGACACCCCTACATATATCTAACCAACATTGAAAAGAAAAAGAAACGTGCAGCAGCCATTGAAAATGTTCCTAAGAAATATTGGTGGCTTTACAACCCTATTACTTTTATTTTAGCATTATTAATTGGATATTTTATGGGCGGACCAAAAAGCGGTCAATCAAATACAACAAACTCGACCAAAACGCAAGTTCCCCAACATACGCCCAAAAGAAACGAGATTTCAAGTAAGCCTCTTCCGAGCACAGATACTCAAAAAATCGTGAAAGACGCTTATTGAGAGTTGAAAGCCGGCATACAACATGGTTATTGCCATTATTCCGGCTTGACGTTAAAGGTTGTTCATTTGTACTCATTTCAACTTTAGTTTAAGTGTTAAGCGATATATTTTCAAATGCCGAAACAACGGCAATAACTGACCGTTGCCTGCTATACTAACCGACCAGTAGCATTATACTTTAATTCCAATTATGCCAAGAAACATTTTATACAAA
>JANPPB010000280.1:0-2745 GCA_031428295.1 Segetibacter sp.
CTGGTGTTTATACATAAATACTCAACCGAGCCTAAGTATGATGGTGGTGTTTTAGAAATATCGCTGGATAATATTACCTGGACTTATGTGCCACCAACCAAATTTGTTAGAGGTGGATATAACGACATTATACCAACAACAAACAACCCGGCTATTGGCGCTTCTAATCTTGCTGCCTTTACAGGTACTTCGCCCGGCTATATTGTTTCGATAGTTAACCTGGATGAATATGCTAACAAGAACATTTATGTACGTTTTAGGTTTACCTGCGACCAAACCGGCGGCACCGTTGACAACGAGGGATGGTATATGGATGACATTTATGTAATTCAAAACCGGACAGAGATTGCCAATTCGGCTAATGCATTAACAACTCCCGAAGATCCTATTTATCCAAACGAAGGTTCCAATGCAAGGTCAACCAGTTCTGCTTTTGTATTAGGTGGAACCGTGTTACCGAACTCGCTGGGTGCTTTAAGTGCGGCACTTAATCGTCAAAATGTTACCCTTCAGTGGAACACGTATAACGAGCTTAATGCAGCATATTTTACCATTGAGCGCAAAGGAACCAACGAACAAAACTTTGTTTCAATTGGTACTGTAAATGCAGCCGGAACAGGTACCTTAAGCCGTACTTACAGCTTTACCGATGGCTCAGTTATAATGGGCAACCGCTACCAATACCGCATTAAACTGGTTAATCGTAGTGGCGAGTTTTATTACACCAATATTGCCCTGGTATCAATCGGCGGCAAAAACTTTGCAGCAACCATTTATCCAAATCCTGCCGGTACCATTGCTAACCTGAGCATCGAAAATCCTTCGTCAGGTAAGGTGGTTATTAACCTGTACGATGGGCTGGGTAAAAAATTGGCAACTCTTAATGGTGCCGAAGCCACAAGCCAGGTTATACCGTTGCCGGTAAATCAACTGCAACCCGGTACGTATTGGGTAGAGGTAAATGCCGCAGGCAACAAAGCAACCATAAGACTGGTAGTAGGTAAATAGACCTACACCGTTACACAAAACAAAGAGGGGCCGCAGTAATTGCAGCCCCTTTTTATTTTATTCTTTTTGGAATCCGGCATAAGCACTATGAGGAACTTTACTTGCGACGCATTCCGTTCATCTTTTTGTTATTTGGGGAGCGTGGGAGGGGATAAATATTTAAAATCATTTTACTCCTGAACCAAATTCTATCGTGTAAATACATCTTTTTTAGTTTCTTTCAGACTCTTATTCGTTAATAAAAAGGTTAACCCCGTCCGAACGTTTGTTTGGAACGGGCGGGCACAGATAAAAAGGTTTACACAGAGAACACAAAGATTTTTTCCGGTTTTCCCTGTATTTCCTACTATATGTAAAAAGGCCCCCGGCATTAAAACAGCCCTTTGCCGGTTCGATTAAGTTTTTTCACTACTCCCGAACCAAATTCTATCGTGTGAACACATCTTTTTTAATTTCTGTCAGACTCTTATTCGTTAAGAAAAAGGTTAACCACAGAGAAAAAGGTTTACACAGAGAACACAAAGATTGTCCCCGGTTTTCTCTGTGCTTCCTACTTTGCGTGCTGTGGTTATCATTTATTAAGAAGTAATTATTTGTGTCCACACTGTAGGAAGCATATCGGGACAAGTTGTGGTTAAGTTTAGTGCAACGTTTATGGTGTTGACTGGTTGGCAGACCTGTTTACTTTCAATAACTAAAATTTTATTTTCTACTCAAGTCAATGAAACATCCAGTCTCGTCATGCCGGGCTCTACATGGTATCTCCTGAGAGACTTGCAAGCTATAAAGCTTTATCAGGCTGGCCCTTCAACCAGACCGCAACTATTGCAGCAGAACAAATAAAATTACGGCAAGGCATTGTAAAATTCAAGCGTTTACCTATATCTTGGAACACGATAAAGATGTGTGGCTTAGGCTGGCAACGCCGTAAAATTTTAAGTAACACCCCTTGGTACACCAAATTACATATCAACTGCTAAAACATAAGGGCGAAAACCGGATAGCAGTTCTTTTTAAGTATGATGCATTACTGCATGCACGTATTAAAAACGTAAATGGCAGCAAGTGGAGCCAGGGTAAAAAATGCTGGCATATACCGGATACAGTCGAGAACCGGGTAAAGTGTAAGTTGCAACCAACAAACAATACGGAACAAATAAATAACAAACACCGGCCAGCCTTTTCAAAAGATGAGATGCCTAAATCGTTGTATAAACTTCACACACCCGAAGCACATTTTGCAACAACCCGTCTAACCACAACTATAATGGTAACAGCAGAAAAGCCGGTTATCATTCTTAAACCATTGCAGCATCGCAATGGCGAGCATATAGGTCTCTACTTTGATTTTCTGCCGGTACTTACCCAGGCTGTAAAGCAAATAAAAACCATAAAACAAAGCTTCACCCATGGCTGCTGGTATTTGCCCTGTACCCGTAACAATTATCAACTTGTAGTTGAGGCTACCAGCCACTTAGCCACCATAGACACAAGTTCCTTAAAGGAATATCTTTTTCAAAAGCAGGCATTAGTAACAGATGTGCAAAAGCCCTTGCATAATAGTACTTTGACGATCATTAAGAATTATCCACTATGTAGCCACAACCTGAAGTCCATTATAGCGTATCGCAATTTATTGGTGGTAATGAAATACAGCCCTAAAACCATAACTCATTATTGTAATGCATTTCACCAATTACTGCGTTTGCTGGGGCCTGTACACATAGATACATTAAC
>JANPPB010000281.1:0-6392 GCA_031428295.1 Segetibacter sp.
TGCGGAGACATTTGTATACACAGGATGTTTTAATAAATCATTCCATTCATTGCGATATAAGCGTCCCGTACTTTGGTGTTCACCATTAAGCAAACGTGGTCTAAACTTGTTAGGAAAATCTTTATCAACAATTTGATTTACTACTATATAAACATCTATATCACCATCGTTATCATAATCAAAAAAAGAAGCCATTGTAGAGTGAGTAGTATCATTTAATCCGTACTCTGCAGCCATTTCCTTGAATACAACGTTTTTATTTTCGTCGGGTCCTTTATTAATGTATAAAAGATTTTGTCGGTCAGCCGCATTATTCTTTATCGTGGCACATACATAAATGTCCTGCAGACCATCATTATTTATGTCAACTACAGCAACACCCCGGCACCACCTTCCACCACCATCTACACCAGCTTTGGCTGTTATATCCTCAAATTTAAAATCCCCTTTGTTGATATAAAGTTTGTTGGAAACCATGTTGCCAACAAAGTAAATATCCTGTAAACCATCATTATTAAAATCTCCGACACCTACACCTCCACCGTTATAAACATTACCAAAATCAAGCACATTTATAGAATCTGATTCTTGAATTTGGTTGTTAAAATGTATTCCGGAATGTTCAGACTTTATGTTGTTAAAAAGCTTTTTCTTAGTGCAAGATGAGAAGATAATTATAGGAGCGCCTGCCAGGATAATCAGTTTTACAATAAAGTATTTTAAATGGCTGTTGACAGTGATGCACATAATAATAAATCTAAATAAAAAAAGAGGTAGAAAATAAATTTCTACCTCTTCAAAAATTAATTAATCTTAAAACTAATAGCCAGGATTTTGTTTCAATGAAGACTGGCTTTGATCTATTTCGCCTTGTGGAATAGGGAAGTATTCATTTTTACCAGCAGTAAATACTGCAGTTTGTAAATACGACCTTAATGTTTTTTCCTTTGCTACATAAGCATTTAAAGTAGAAGCTGCAATTCCCCAACGCACCAGGTCAAAAAAGCGATGACCCTCCATGGCAAACTCTAACCTTCTTTCAAATCTCACTGCATCTCTTGCCATTGCCTGAGATGAAAACGAAGTGTACAAGCCAACTTTATAATTGGCAGTTGAACCCTGAACCCATCCTGCTGGATTGGCAGCACGTGCTCTTACTATATTCACCAGTTCGCGTGCCTTTTCAAGCGTTCCTACTTCAACTTCACATTCTGCAGCCCAAAGCAATACATCTGCAAAGCGTATCATACTATAATTATTCGCAACAACACCATTCGTCCAAAAAGAGGCATCTGTCAGCTTTTTCTCTTGCCTTTTGTAATACACATTCTTAATAGGGCTGTACGGGCCGCCATTACTTTGATCGCGAACCCATTTTTGACCCGGGTGAGCACCCCAATCAAGATATGGAATTCCTCTTCTACCTACTGTCCAATCCAATCTTGAATCAAGAGGAGCAGTCTCAGGAACAAATGGGTCAGTTGATTTCAACCCCTGGTCACTTTTTACACTCATATCATTAAAGGTAGTAAGCAGTGGCAAGCCATCCGCATCAACCCTATATGCATTTACAAGGTTTTGACTTGGCTGATAAAAACCACAACATCCGCCCGGCATATCATTACTACCATTGTTATAAGGAAAATTTAATACATCGCCCCATGCTGACTTGTTTGCATTACTTCCGTCATTTACTGAATATTGAACCTGGAATATCGACTCAGAATTATTCTCCGTTTCAGCATTGAAATTATCGGAGAAATTAGGTACTAAGGCATATTTAACGCCTTTTGTGTTAACGCCATTTGCAATCACATCATCAAAGATTGGTTTAGCTTCTGCAAATTTCTTTTGAAAAATAAGCGCTTTACCTAAATAGGCTTTGGCTGCCCATTTGTTTGCCCTTCCAGCCTGTGAAAAAGTGGCCGGTAAGTTATCAGCAGCAAATTTAAAATCAGCTACAATGTTTGGCCAGATGTCCGCAGTGTTTGGTACAAAATAGTTACCTGCCGCGTAGCTAATAGATTCATCAACATACGGTACCATATTAAACACTTTTTTTACTTCAAAGTGGTAAAGGCCGCGAAGAAACCGGGCTTGACCTAAAAGACTTTTCTTATCGGCTTCGGTAAGATCAGTTGCTTTAGTAATAATTCTAATAGCAGAATTACACCTTACAATACCATCGTATACAGCGGCCCACTTTGAGGCAACCGGCCAATTAGTTGATGTAACAGTATAATTCTCTATTGGGTTGGATTCAACTGACTGATCCCCTGCATCAGTGCCTTTGTAAGCATCATCAGATGCAACACCACCAAACACCCAGTTGGAAGGTGTCGAATAAAATCCTCCACTTGCACCACCAAATCCGTTAAGCTGACTATAGGCTCCAATTAATAAACCTTCTGCCCCTGCTTTATTAGCAAGTGTAGCTTCATCAAGCGTGCCTAATGGAGCCTTTTCAAGAAAACTTTTCTTACAGGCGTACAGCGTAAAGATTGCAGATAAACAACCTAAAAGAAGAAACCTAATATGTACTTTTTTCATAATCATTATTATTTGAAATATTAAACTGGCTAATTTTAAAATGTTAGATTGATACCAACATTATAGTTTTTTTGATTGTTTGGATAATTACCATAATCAATACCAAAAGCAGCATTGCTTCCAGACAATTCAGGATCCAAACCTGTGTAATTAGTGATGGTAAATAAATTAGCTCCCTGAATATAAACTCTTAATTTATTAATACCGAAACGCTCAAGCGTACTGGCAGGAAGAGTGTAACCTAAAATAAGTGATTTACACCTTAAGTAAGAGCCATCTTCAAGATAATAACTATTAGGTACCTGGTTATTGCTAAAATTACTTACATTCTCAGCTCTGGGAGTTGTTGCACTGGTGTTGGTTGGTGTCCATGAATTGTACAATGCATCCTTACTTTTTGCACCCTGAAAAGATGGAAAGAAATCGGTCCACCAGCGTACATAATTTACTACATCATTTCCCTGCGATCCATAAAAGAATGTACTGAAATCAAAATTCTTATAAGAGGCTCCCAGGTTTAGACCATAGGTAAAATCGGGATTGGGATTACCAAAAAAAGTTCTGTCTTGAATAGAAATTTTATTATCCCCATTAACATCCCTGTATTTAAAACGACCGGCTGCTGCTGCATCCTGGGTAGGAGATTTTGAAACTTCTTCAGCACTCTGAAATAAACCGATTACATCATACCCATAAAATGAACCAATTGGATGTCCAACCTGGTTTCTTGCAAAGTTGCCAATACGTGAGCCACCTGCGTCAAAATAGTTACCCGGTATATTTGTGATATTACTTTTGTAGGTGGTGAAAATAACACCTATGTCATAAGAAAAATCCCTGTTAGCTTTTCCGCGGTAGGTAGCACTAAGATCGATACCTGAATTCTCAACATTTCCAATATTAATAGTCGGCCTTCTTGCTCCTCCAACCGTAGCTGGCAAAGGCTGCCCAAACAATAATCCTTTAATAGATTTTTTATACCACTCAATAGAAAAATCAATCTTATTCTTAAACAAAGTTGCATCAAAACCAATATTAGTAATTTTATCTTCTTCCCAACTTGTTGCCGGGTTACCAATAGTTGCTTCGCGGAAACCAATATTACTCGATGTATTAGTTCCACCAATATCATAGTACGAATCGCCAGGGCCTCCTCCAAATAACGTGAATGCATTAGTTGCATTAACATTTGATTGCGATCCTAAAATACCATATCCACCTCTAATTTTGAGGTCATTGATCCAGGAGATTGATTTCATGAAATTTTCATTTGAAATTCTCCAACCTGCCGTTACAGCAGGAAAAATTCCATACCTGCTCTCAGGTCCAAAAACAGAAGATCCATCCCTCCTCACAGTTGCACTTAATAAATATTTGTCATTGAAACTATAATCAAGACGACCTATCAGCGAAAACAAAGAGTTTTGGTAGGCACCGCTAAAATTTTGCTGACCAGTAGGACTTCCATTAGACAAATTTCTGAAATTTGGAGCACTGCTAAATAAGTTAACCCTGCTTCCTCCTACATTTCGTCCATAGTTCTCAATGGCTTCAGTTGCTGCAAATATTTTTACATTGTGTTTCTCAGCAAAAATATTTGAGTAGGTTATGCTATTTGTCCAGGTCCAGTTTCTGTTATATGATGCTTGCTCACTATAACTGTTCTGACCAACATTTTCAGCATTTTCGTAGGTGCGGAAACCAAAGAAGTAGAAATAGTTCAGATTAATTGTTCCCCCAAAAGTTGTTCGGGCTGTAAAATGACGGGCAAAATCAACTTCGGCAAATACATTTCCCTGCATATCCCACTGATTACCGCGGTTATCTTTTGACCTAAGGCGGCTTGCTACAGGATTATATCCCTGGCCTAATCTTGCACCGGCACCCCCTCCAAAATTTCCTGCTATATCATATACCGGAACGATAGGCTGTGTACGGTAAATTTGTGATATCTCGTTACCCTCACCCTGGTTTCCTATTTGTGGATTATTTCTATAAAAAGCATAGAAATTTTCACCAAAGCGAATGTTCTTTTTTAGATTGAACTGCGTATTCATTCTAGCGGAATATCTTTTCAGAGAGGTATTCAGCAATGTGCCTTGCTGATCAAAATATCCTAACGAGAATAAGTAAGTAGATTTATCACTTCCACCACTTGCAGTTACCGTATGGCTTTGGATAGGAGCTGGTGTAAAAATTTCGTGAAACCAGTCAGTACCCTGTTTATTCGCTTTAACTATTTGGTAAGCAGGCTTGGTAAAATCAATGTTATACAAAGCAGGATTTACAGCCGGGTCTCCTTCTTTAGCGCCGGTTGGCAAAATATAGTCTGGTAAAACCGGTTTTACACCATTACCGTATTGCGGATGATTGGGATTACCGTTAACGATGTCGGTACCTGAGTTGCGGTAAGCTAACCAGGTAAGGTCAGCCATTTCCTGAGGATTAAGAAGATCAAATCCATTTTTTAGGGGACGTTGCGTGCCATAATAGGAATCGTAAGAGAGAGTGGCTTTTCCAGCTTTACCTTTTTTTGTAGTTACTACTATAACTCCATTTGCACCACGAACACCATAAATTGAAGCAGCTCCGGCATCTTTCAACACCTGCATAGATTCAATATCATTTGCGTCAATATTATTCAAACTCGCTTGTACTCCATCAATAATTACTAATGGATCAACATTTCCAAAGGAAGTTATACCGCGGATACGAATATTACTCCCAGATCCAGGCTGACCCGATGTAATGACATTTACACCTGAGGCCCTACCCTGTAACATTTGCACGGGACTTCCGGCAGGGATAGCTTTTAGATCCTTAACGTTAACAACAGACACTGAGCCTGTTATATCTTTCTTTCTTTGAGTGGAATAACCCGTCACCAGCACTTCATCTAAAGTAGAAGTGGAAGTCACCAAAGTAAGAGAAACCATGTTAAGGGTTGCTACATTAATCTCCTGTGTTGTAAACCCAACTGAAGAAATAGACAAAGTGTTTCTTCCGCTTGGAACAATAATGGAAAAATTTCCAGAAGCATCTGTTTGAGTAGCTGCATTGGTGCCCTTAACTGAAACGGTGGCACCTGCCACAGGCTGGCTATTTGAGTCGGAAACTTTTCCTGTGACGGTTTTTTGCGCTGAGAGCACATTTGTCAATAATAGCAAGAATGTTGCTATTAAAAATTTACTAATTAGTTTTTTCATCATGGCAATGGTTTCGGTTTAAAATTTTTTTAAATAGCAATGTAGTGGAAATTGTTAAAAGCTTAACAAATTCTTTGAATTGCAAATATTATATGATAGATATTTTTTTATGGGATAATGCTGCTTTTAAATTTTAAAATATTTAAAATATTTAAATCTTTTAAGGTGTTAAACTATAAGGCCCATGCAGTGTTCTTTTTTAGCCCACATTGCAGCTATATGGGCGGAGAAGCCTGTAAATAAAGGGCTTGCATTTTTTAAGTTCCGGTACAGATTTCCTTTTGGTATAACTGCTCATTTGGCTCTGAACATTTTCTTACGCCAATTTCCACTCCGGCTGCGTTGATGCCATGTGTGCTGATTATTTTTTGTGTGTTGCCTATCCTTACAATTTCCTTTTAGTTGCAGTTTATGCCATGTGCTTTTAGCTTGCACCTTACGGTGTTTACTATCCAGTAAGCCAGTAGGCCCAGGTGCGCCATAATACCGGCATCAGATTTATGGTACACTGGTCTTAAATCCAAATCGGTTTTAAGGGTGCGGAAGGAGCTTTCTACTTCGCCTATGGTGTTGTAGATGTTCCATATCATTACTTCATCTTGCACGAGCAGGCTGGTTCGCAAAAAGTATATGCCC
>JANPPB010000282.1:0-2901 GCA_031428295.1 Segetibacter sp.
ATCAGTTTACTTCAATCATTTCTTTCCGGGAAACCTGCACTCAGTATGGAGGCATTAAAGCATCACTACATCAGGGGTGATGAATACTTTTTTATTGCTCATTCTGCCATAAACCTAACCGGTGAAGAAATCAATCCTGGCAACATTCTTTGACGGCTAAATACTTACGCTTGAGGCGAAACTTCCTGCAGTCATAACAATTTATAAATGGTTATCCGCTAAAATAAAATTGAGTGCTTGCGGTCATTCCAGCAAACCGTATACAAGTTCTCAACACCGTGACAAAACCACACTTAGAAACGTAAATTTGCTGCCTAACTATAGACAATTTGAGCACTTACCACAAAATAATAAATGGAGACAGCAGGCAAATGCTTGAATTGAAGGACAATTCCATGCATCTTGTCATCACATCGCCACCCTATTGGCAGCTAAAAGATTATGGTACGGACAATCAAATAGGCTTCCACGATAGCTACGAATCTTATATTAATAATCTCAACCTTGTTTGGAAAGAGTGTTACCGTGTGCTGCACAATGGTTGTAGGCTTTGCGTAAACATTGGCGACCAATTCGCTCGTTCTGTTTATTACGGCAGATACAAAGTCATCCCTATCAGGGAAGAAATAATCAAATTCTGCGAGAATATCGGTTTTGATTACATGGGCGCTATTATTTGGCAAAAGGTCACCACTTCAAATACAACAGGGGGAGGTATCCAAATGGGTTCTTATCCATATCCAAGAAACGGTATTCTTAAACTTGACTATGAATTTATTCTGATTTTTAAAAAATTGGGAGAAACACCCAAACCAACTAAGGAACAGAAAGAATTATCTAAGATGACAGCCGAAGAATGGAATACATTTTTTGCAGGTCATTGGAATTTTGTAGGTGCAAGGCAAACAAACCATATAGCCATGTTTCCTGAAGAATTACCACGAAGGTTGATTAAAATGTTTTCATTTTATGGAGAAAATGTTTTAGACCCATTCGGCGGCAGCGGAACAACCTCACTCGCAGCAAAGAATTTAGGACGAAATTCCGCCTCTTTTGAAATCAATCCGGAATTTATCCCTGTTCTGAGAGAAAAAATAGGCGCTAACCAACACGATATTATTGGCACTACGTATCAATTTGTAGAAAGAGAACTGAGCGTAATAAACTATGATGAGTACATACAAGCATTGCCATATATTTTCAATGACCCACACAAGCTTGACAAAAAAATAGACGTTAAGAAACTTCAATTCGGATCAAAAATAGATAAAGACAGTACAGGGAAAAGAGAAGAATTTTTTACAGTGAAAAAGGTAATTAGTCCCGAACTTTTGCTGCTAAGCAATGACCTAACGATTAAACTTCTTGGTATTAAAGAAGACAAAAGAATTAATGGTAAGGCCACTGAGTTTTTGCAGGAAAAAACAAAAGGCAAACGTGTTTTTTTAAAATACGACACATTAAAATACGATTCCGAAAACAACTTGCTTTGCTATCTATATCTTGAAAACAAAACTTTCCTGAATGCCCACTTAATTAAGCATGGTTTAGCCCAGGTGGACACCAACCTTGATTATAAGCATAAAGCTAAATTCGTAAATTTATTAACCAACGCAAATGGCTGAAGATTTAGATGAACAAGCAGAGCAAGAGCAACCTGTTTATAAATATGCCCGACCTTTTGGAAAGAAAGAAAAGGTTTTAAATTATACGAGTAACGCCTATCAACTAACACGACCTAACAAGGTTGGCGCTGTCATGGAGCTTATTCGTGAGTGTCAGCCTAAAACATTTAAAGAGTGGCGAAATTTCTATTTTGAGAAGGCACACACTAAATCCAAAAAACAGCCTATCAGGATAACTAAGGAGATTTTGAATGAACTTGGTGTCAGGCTTTATGAAAAAATTACTGAGGTTGTTATTCCTGAATGGACAGAAGCATTTAGCCAGATAACTTTAGAAGATTGCCACGACTACATTTACGAGGTTACAATTCCTCGGACCTATGACGGCTTTATAACTGAAAAGTCCGTAATTAACGACATATTGATGAAAGCTTTCACGAATGTGATTTTTGAAGAATCTGATGCAGACTTAGACCATGCCGGTGACATTGATTACATTGGTAAGGTTGGAACAAAGGCATTTGGTATTCAGATTAAACCAATAACCGCTAATGCGAATTTTGGAAACTATAAACCATCTGAAAGGATGCAGGCAAACTTTAAAGCGTTTGAAGAAAAATACGGGGGACAAGTTTTCATTATTTTCTCAATGAAAATAAATAACAAAAAGGAAATTCAAAACAAGACGGTATTAGCAGACATCCAAGCTGAAATTGATAGGCTTACTGCGGAACAGTAGGCACGAACAGATAATATGGTATTGCCAACATACGAGCTGAGAACTTAAGCTAAGCAGTTGTTTTTCATTTTAGCCTAATATGCTTAGATGGTCAGAAGGAACATATTGCCCGCACTTCGGCAATACATAATCCGAACGCGTTCAAAATGCAATGAAATGAAAGGTCCTCAAATTAAAGGAATTCATTTTTCAATTTTAACACTGCAATCCTGGCAACAATCTCTAACGGCTAAATACTTACGCCAAAGGCGTAATCTCTCTGTAGCAAAAATTAAATAGAACATATATCCTGCCCCAGAAGTGCAGCCCTTTCTTTGAAAAATTTCCCAGATTTGCCATGGAAGCCTCGTGCAATCTTACCATAACTACTCAACTATGAATTTCACCCCAAAAAACCCGTTTTTAATTTTAATAGTATGTTTGCAGCAATGGAATTAAGTGAAAAGAAAATTGTTCGTATAGCGATCCTGGATTTGTATGAAGGGCTGGAAAACCAGGGCATGCGTTGCATAAGGCAGATTATTGATGACTGGGGAA
>JANPPB010000283.1:0-3353 GCA_031428295.1 Segetibacter sp.
CTTATTTGTTTGAAACCACTTCTTCATAATGTATGTCTTTTGTTTTATTGTTTGTAGTAGTACGGGTGTTTACTGCACAGCCACTGGCTCCGCAGCATCCAATATTGGCGACCGCCATTCCGGCAAATGCAACACCTAAAATGATTGTTACAGTATCTCTTGCCACAATGCCCTGCACCATGATAGCAGTGCCTAATATCAGCCTGAGTATCCGCATAAAATTCCAACCCTGTAATATCGTTTTCATATATTATTGTATTTGTCTTTTTAAACTTGTCCATGCGCCGCCATTGTATGCTTCGATACCTGCTGCAATTAATATTGACTTTGCTATTCCGCTTCGGTTGCCACTACGGCACACCGTAATAATTGGTTTGTTTAATTTTTTCAGACTTCCCGCTTCTGCTTTAATTATATCAAGCGGAATGTTCCTTGAACCTTCAATATGCCCTGCCTGGTATTCGCCTTTGGTTCTTACATCAACAATAACAGCACCTTCCTTTACCAGCTTTGCTATAATGCCTTTGCCTTTTAAAAGGCTCTTAATAAAATCAAACATTGTCAATTATTTTGTTGCTTGTAACATATCATCTATTCCACCACCGTTCACTGCTTCGGCTATTCCATTTTGCTTTAGAATAGCCACTGCCATTCCACTTCTATTACCACTTCTGCAATAGGCTACAATCGGCTTTGGTAATTCTTTAAATTCGTTTATTCTATTTGTTATTTCATCTAAAGGAATATTAATTGCATCTTGCACGTGCTGACCAGCAAATTCACCGGGAGTTCTAACATCAACTATTGTAGCATTACTATGTATGTTCATTTGTTTTTTATTTACTTATGCAATTTGCTATTTAAGCTCTTAATAGTTGGTGACAAAAGTTACACAGCCATTTCAAAAGAGCTATTAGCGCTCTGTTATAGATTAATGTTCAGGATTATCAATAGCTGGTTCTTATTCAGGTATTTGTTTCCCTCTTTCTGTAAAGTTCATTGATAGCCTTTATTCACATCACTTTGATGCCCTTTCCATTGAATGCCATTGTAAAGCCTGTTCTGGTCTAACGCTGTATTACCTTTTACTGTTTTAATGAGAACTTCGTTGGAAGTACAGTAATTTAAATCTCTGTCGTTTTTAAACTTTTTTAAAGGGAAAATAAAAGCATTCTGTAAACGGTAACGTTGTCTTATGGTTCTTTGAGGTTTTTTATTTTCAATAGAACTTAACTCTAATGTGAGGATTTATGCCCCTTGCAATGTGGTCTACAATTTTTTTGGGTTCTTCAAAATATAAAAGTCTTTTGTATCGCCCGTCCTGTATATTCAATAAGATCACTTTCTTATTGTACCACTCTGCCACAATCTGTTTTAGCTTATTTAAAAGCTGGAAACTTTTATTGCCTTCTTCATCACTAAAATTATAACGGATCAATTCTTTTGTTAACCACCAAATAATTTCAGTGTCTCTTTTTTGGAGCACAGATTGTATTTCAATATCAATTTCCTCTTTAGAAAAAGCAGAAGCTAACTTTGTACGGATAGGCATAAGGTCGCCCCGTATCTCATAATTTTCTATGTTGGAAAAGTCTGATTTTATTTCCCCGTCTAAATTTTCTACACGATAGCCTAGGACATTTGGAAAATCTAGCTCCATTGCCATTTGTCTCTCGGGAATAGCTGCAATATGTGTAAGGTCTACCGGAGTAGGTGGAGTAAGAGTTTTACCAATATTTGGTGTTTCCAGAGGGAATATTGTTTGATAAAAAAGAAGGCAATTATCTAACCAAAAGAGTGAACAGCGTTTTCGCCTGTATGTCGGGCGTAGCAAGGGTTCTGCAAAATAAAGAAAGCGGACAATCAGGTGAAAACACCGATTTATCCGCTTTGGTAGCCCCGACAGGAATCGAACCTGTATCTAAAGTTTAGGAAACTTCTATTCTATCCATTGAACTACGGGGCCAAATACATAAAGAACCATTTTTCTTATCCTCGCTTATTCCACGATGAAACTTCTATTCTATCCCCGTCCAACCGGATCGTCCGGGCGGGCATTGAACTGCGGGACCCATTTGCCTGCAAGAACTTCTACACCCGTAGAACTACGGAGCCGGGCATTTTTTTGGAAGCGCAAAAATAAGGGTTTCCGGTATTTGAATTATCCCTAATTTGACCCGAAAATATTATTATGAAAAGATGTTGCCTGCTTTTTTTACTTACCCTATGTCTCGTTTTGCTTCAAAAAAATACCTTCGCTCAAAAAGCTCCCCATCTAAACCACATAGCAGTCTATGTTAAAAGTTTGCCGGTAATGACCTCGTTCTACATGAACATTGTTGGCATCGATACCATACCCGAACCGTTTCACGATGGCAGGCATTCATGGTTTAAAGTTGGCGAGCACAGCCATTTACATTTAATTCAGGGCGCCAAAGAAGTAACAGCGCACGATAAAAATTCGCACCTGTGTTTCAGCGTAGATAGTATGGAAGACATGATTGAAAAACTACAAAAAAACAATATAGAATACGAGGCATGGAATGGCAATAAAAACTCCGTAACCACCCGGGTTGATGGCGTAAAGCAAATTTATTTTCAGGACCCCGAGGGATATTGGGTTGAGATTAACAACGACAAATATTAGCAGCCTCCAAAACTGCTGTGGCTGTTTATTATTCAGGCTTATCTTTGGCGCCCAATTTTAGTTTTGTTATGAAGTTTTATAATCTCCTCATTAAATATCGTTTTTACTTAAGTTTTGTGGCCGTGGCATTGGCAATTTGGGTTAATATCAGTGCAGGTTTCTGGGCTTCATTTATCCTGTATTTTATAGCAGTTATTGGTTTTGTAAGCCATTTTATGATTGGCCCCCTTCGCCTTATACAAGAGCCGATGGAGCAAGGCAATATGGATGAGGTTAAAAAAATTATGGACTCCATCTGGTATCCTAACCTGTTATACAAGCCCATTCGTTCAACTTATTACACGCTCAAGGGCAACCTTGCTATGATGGACCAGGACTTTGACTCTGCCGAAAAGCACATGAAAAAAAGTCTTGAGCTTGGCTCTCCAATGCCCGAAGCCGAAGGTGCCAACAAATTGCAGCTCGGCATGATGGCTATGCAAAAAGGCGATCTTAAAACTGGCGAAAGTTATGTACGCCAGGCAATCAGGGCCGGTATTGCCGACAAAGAAAGCCAGGCAGTTGCATTTTTAAGCATGTGCCAGATATACATGAACAAGCGTGAATTTAGAGCTGCTAAAGACTTTTTTAGAAGAGCAAAGGCTTTAAAACCCACCACCAAACAAGTGGTTGACCAGATAAAAGAAATCGAAAAATACATTTCGCG
>JANPPB010000284.1:0-4506 GCA_031428295.1 Segetibacter sp.
TGGTGCCTTCACAAATTCATCAAAGGAAAAAGACACAATAATCAACTACATTAAAAATCAAAAAGAACACCATAAGAGTGAAAGTTTTTATGATGAATACAAGCGGTTGTTGATTGAAAACCAAATTGAATTCGATGAAAAATATTTGTTGTAATGCCCATATTCAACCCCACCGGGGTTGGATAGATCGCGTAATTCATTGTCCCCGGGTTTCACCCGGGGCTATTAATATTAAAGTCCTTCGGACTTATAAGCACATCTAATAATTAAACTATCGCCGCACGCACGACCTTCGAATCAAAACCATGCGTGTTAAGTTGTGATCTATGGGGGATTTTCAAGTAGGAATTTATAAAAAAACGAAATTGAATTCGATGAAAAGTATTTGTTGTAATGCCCATATTCAACCCCTGCCGGGGTTGGATAAATCGCGTAATGCATTTGCCCCCGGGTTTCACCCGAGGCTATTAACATTAAAGTCCTTCGGACTTTTAAGCACATCGAAAAATTCATTAACCTATAACTATTTATTTGCTACTTATCACACACAACTTTTGAATTTTTACTTATAACTTTTTACTTAAAACCCCATGAACAAAATTGGATTTAATGTACTGGCATGGTCGGCGGTAATTACAGATGATTTAAAACCGGTAGTCAACCGGCTGAAAGAAATTGGATATGATGGGGTGGAGTTCTTTGTGGGTTCGCCTGATGAAGCAGCTTATAAATGGATGGGGAACTATACCAAAGACCTTGGCCTGGAAGTAACAACTGTTTTTGTAGTGGGTAAAGACGAGAGTCCTATTAGTGAAGATGCTTCAATTAGGGCTAAGTCGTTGGATCGAATTAAGTGGGCCATAGACAGGTCGTACGAATTGAACTCCACAATACTTTGTGGCCCTTTTCATTCGGCCCATGCACATTTTGCTAAACGTGCTCCTGAAGAATGGGAATATTCTTATGGAGCGGAAGTATTGCATGCTGCAGGCGAATACGCCGCTCAGGCAAATATTACCCTGGCTTTAGAAGCCTTGAATCGTTTTGAATGTTACCTGTGCAATACTATGGAACAACTAAGCCATTTGGTGCAATTGGCAGATCATCCAAATGTGAGAGCCATGTTCGATACGCATCATGCCAACATTGAAGAAAAGAAATTTTCCAGTGCCATTCAAACCATTGCCCCGCTGTTGTCACACGTACACATTAGTGAGAACGACCGGGGTACACCGGGTGACGGACAGGTTAATTTTGATGAAGCGTTTTCAGCCCTCGCAAACATACATTACAGCGGCTGGCTTACGATAGAAGCATTCTCCCGCAACGATCCTGATTTTGCTAATTCAATTGGCGTATGGAGAGAATTTTCCAGGCCCTGGGATATTGCCGAAAAAGGGTTTGATTTTATTAAAAAGCAATGCAGTAAGCATGGCCTTTAATTCATTATTGAAAAAAATTATTTTACAACTATGAGAGAACAACTTCCTTTTCGCTTTGGATCAGAGGTCTATACCTGGTTTATGAATAATGACGGAAAAACCCATGCTGGTCGATTAGGTCACATGATTGAAGTAATTGCAAATGCAGGATTTACTGGCATTCAACCCATTCACTTTTGGATGGGGGACTTAAGCAACCCTGAACGTCTCGAGGCAAAATTAAAAGAGCAGGGTATAGCGTTGGCAGCAATTGCACTGGCCCTCGATTGGAATGGTGCAGAAGAAAATGAAAAAGAAAGATTGGAAGCAGACCAAACCATTGAATTATTACAAAGGTTTCCTGGTGCGATACTTTGTACAGTACAAAAGCCATCCGGAAGACACAACCTGGTTGAGCGCCGCAACAACTTGGTAAATATAGTGAATGCTGTTTCCAGGAGAGCGATGGAAAAAGGCGTTCCTTGTAGCTTCCATCCAAATTCACCTCATTCATCTATCACACGTACGGAAGAAGATTACCAGGTAATATTGGAATCATTAGATACAGCCGCAACAGGGTGGACGCCCGATGTGGGCCATATTATCAATGCAGGAATGGACCCCCTTGAAAAAATGAAAGAATATGAATCTTTAATCAACCATGTTCATTATAAAGACTGGAACGGCGAACCGGAATTTACTTTAATGGGTAAAGGCAAAGTAGATCTTTTAGGTATTACCCAATGGCTAAAAGATCGTAAATATAATGGATGGATTATTTGTGAAGATGAAGGCCAGGAGGCTTTGGAAGACCCAGACTTCGTAACCCATCATGATGGAAAATGGATAACAGACGTTTTATTACCAGGTTTAAAATAAGTGTAAGCAATGCCAGTCATATACACGAATGGAATTGAATTTTATTACGAAGAACAAGGTAAAGGCGATGCACTGTTATTGATAATGGGTATTACTGCCACCGGCTCCGTTTGGGAGAAGCATGTAAATGAATGGAAAAAAGATTTTAGATGTATTACGGCTGACAATCGTGGGGTCGGATTATCGGGTATACCTGACGGACCTTATACGACAGAACAAATGGCGGATGATTATGCCGGACTGCTTGATGCTCTTCAAATCGAAAAAGCAAGAGTGGTTGGCTGCTCTATGGGAAGCACAATTGCGCAACAATTAGCGCTTCGTCATCCTAAAAAAGTAATATCCCTGGTTTTAATGTGCCCCTGGGCAAGATGTGATAATAATGCAAAAGGAATATTTCAACACATGGTAAATTGTAAAGCCACGCTGCTTCCAGAAGAATTTGCTTTATTTATACAGCTATTGATTTTCTCAAAAGAAAGTTGGGATGATGATGTCATGTTTGCTGAAATGGAAGAAGCAAGAAAAAAAGCAGCAATGGAAGCAACCTCGCAACCTTTAAATGGGTTAGCAGGACAGGCTGCTGCCTGTATGCAGCACAATGTTTTCAATAAACTGCATCAAATTAAGCAGCCGGTATTGGTAATAGGGGGAAGAGAAGATGTATTTACGCCAAAATGGATGGCGGAAGAAATAGTAGACGCTTTACCAAATGCCACACTGCACTTGTATGAGGCAGCGGGTCATGCATTTCATTGGGAGCGAATCGAAGACTTCAATCCAAGAGTGACCTCCTGGTTGAAGGATCATTAATTCAATATTTATATTAAAATTAAAGGCTCCTTACAAATCATCTTTGGCTGACTTATAATACTTTTTCAAATGGGCAAAGTTTTTCTGACAGGTTTTTTCTCTTTGTTTGTATCTATCATTTGCATGAGTCAATCAACCAATGCCCCGGCTGCAAATTTTACTAAGCCTTTAAAATTTATTAAAAAACAAATCGCTGCCGAAAGCTTTGAATCAGTTGGTGTTTTTGATGTAAATAGTGATCACATACCTGATATTGTCTCAGGCGCATTCTGGTATGAAGGACCTGGTTTCTGGAAAAGAAATTATATTGGTTCTGCTAAAAGAACAGGCGAGTACTATGATGATTTTTCTACGATATCACTTGACATTAATGGCGACGGACGTATTGATTTTGTAACCGGCGGATGGTTCGGTAAAATATTAAGCTGGCGCGAAAATCCCGGCAATACAAAAGAATGGATCGAACACCGTATTGCAGAACCCGGGAATATCGAAACGACCCGTGCATGGGATATAGACGGAGACGGTACTGTCGAAATTGTTCCTAATACGCCTAATGATCCCTTAATTGTATACCGCCTTATAAAGGACAACCAGGGCAAAGGAACAGGCACCTTCGAGCCAGTCAGGATTAGTGAAGTCAAGAGTGGGCACGGGTTGGGTTTTGGCGATGTAAACGGCGATGGAAGAAGCGACTTTATTATTAGTTCAGGTTGGCTTGAAGCCCCGGTAAATCGGTTTAAAGATAAATGGATATTTCACCAGGAATTTATGCTTGGTACAACCAGCATTCCCGTAGTTGTTGCAGATGTAAATAAGGATGGTCTTAATGATTTAATTGCAGGACAGGCACATAGTTATGGTCTTGACTGGTATGAACAAAAAAGAGATAAAAAAACCACAACCTGGATAAAACATGTCATCGATCCTTTCAATTCTCAATACCATACCATGGAGTGGATCGACTTAGATGGAGATGGAAAAGAAGAACTCATTACAGGCAAAAGATACCGTGCACACAATGGCAATGATCCCGGTGAAAATGACCCAACCGGTATCTATTACTTCAAATGGAATGGCGAATCTTTTTCTAAACAAATAATCAGTTATGGAGAATTGGGAGAAGGTAAAGGCACCGGTTTATACTTCACTGCCGCTGATCTCACCGGGTCAGGCAGAAAGGACATTATCGTTGCAGGTAAAGACGGATTGTATGTTTTTTACAACAAAGGCTTTTGACGAAAAATAAAACGAGAATTAAAACCTATCATTAAAAAAATAGCAATGCAAAAGAAAACAGTTTATAGCGCAGTCCCTTTAGGAATTGTTCTGGTAGCATTAATGGCTTTCGGATGTAAAACGACGGCACAGAGCAAGGGAAGTAAAAGTGGTT
>JANPPB010000285.1:0-13467 GCA_031428295.1 Segetibacter sp.
GTAAATGTTCTTTCAGCCATGGCGTAATTGTAAGTACTATTGCCGGCCTGCTCAGCCCTGATTGTTACAACACCTGCACCGGTAACCGTAACTGTATTGTTACTAACCGTTGCAGGCCCGCTGATGACTTTGTAAGTAACCGGTAAGCCTGCAGTGGAAGTAGCATTAACAACAAATGGCGCATCGCCAAAAGTCTTATTAGGTATAGAGTCGAAATTGAGTTTTTGACCAGATGAGACAGAGATGATAGCAGTGTCTCTTGTACATTCAATGGTGCCATTGATTACTGTTAACGCATATACTCCACCCGATACACTTGTGGCATTAACTGCTGTTTGTGGTGAGGCCACATTGGTATATTTTATTTCAGTGAATGGCGTTAGGTTATACAGTTTGCTTATGTCTGTTGTGCAGCCTGAGCAGGTGTAAATAGTGGTGTCTTCACCCAATGTAACAGCAAATTTTAATTTATAAGAAAAGCAGGAAGAGGCCGTTTTGACACTAACATAAAAGACGTCTCCTCCCTGGCATTCTACTGGAATAATATCGTTTGAAACATTGCCCGGAGGTGCATAATAAACAGTGTTTCTGCTAAAGACTTCATTTCTATTTTTGTCGTATCCTGTTATGTAAAACAAGCCTGAACCAGAGCCTGTATTAATGGTTTGAAGCGAAAGTAGCAGGGTGCCTTTAAGGGGTAATTTTACCTGGTAGTAGTCTATGTCGTCATACTGCGATCCTGAAATGTAACCAACGTGTCCAAGGGCAGAGTCTTTTATGGTAACCATTGAAGCCTGGTTGAAATTGCCATTTGGTTCAACATCTTTACCATTAATTACAATTTGTTGTGGTAATACCTTATAACTTATTTTATAATTGAAGCATTGACTTGATTGGGTAACAGCAAAATACAGGGTATCGCCTGCTGCCCTGCAATACAGGTCAATGCTGTCTTTTGAAGTGGTATTGGCACCGGTGTAGTATGCCGGTGTACTATTAAATAAGTTGCCAGCAGCCCTCCGCCTGTCATAACCGCTTACATACAATAAACCAGTTCCGTTACCGGTGTTGGTGGCTTCCATATACACCCTTACTACACCATCCGCAGGTAAAACAGTTTTAAAATAATCGATGGGATCAGTAACACCACCAGCGGCACTATAGCCAATATGTCCTTTGGCGGTATCGCCTTGTGCAAAGCCTGTGGCTGCTACAAACGTATTATTAGATTCCGGGTCGTTATCGCTGGGTGAACCAATAAGTTTAAACGATAGCGAATAATTAAAACACTGGAATGCCTGGCTTACCCTAAAATAGAGGGTGTCGCCGGCAGAACGGCAATACAAATCTGCGCTATCGGTGGTAGTTACGTCAGGGCCTGTATAGTAAGCAGGCGTACTATTAAACAGGTTGCCATTGTCTTTTCGCTGGTCAAAGGCGCTTACATATAATAAGCCTGAGCCATTTCCTGTATTGGTGGTTTGCATAGTAAGACGATACGAACCATCGGCGGGCAATACTGCTTTGTAATAATCAAGCTGATCGGTAACAGCATTGCCGGCCATATAACCAATATGACCCTTTACTGTTTCGTTGATCTTATAGAGGGTAGACTGTTCAAAGGTTCCATTTGGCTCAACATCGTTGTCTGACGGTGTACCGATTAACCGATACCAAATTTTGTAATTAAAGCATTGGAATGTTTGGCTTACCCTGAAGTATATAGTATCATTGGCTGAGCGGCAATACAAATCGGCACTATCAATAGTGGTTGTGTTAGGGCCTGAGTAATAAGCAGGCGTACTATTAAACAGGTTGCCGTTATCTTTTCGCTGATCAAAAGCACTTACATATAATAATCCTGAATTACTACCTGTGTTGGTAGCTTGCATAAAAATTCTGTACTTACCATCTGTGGGTAATACGGTTTTGTAATAATCAAATGCATCTGCAACAACCCCTCCTGTAGTGTAACCAATGTGGCCTTTGACAGTATCTTTTATATTGAAGGTATTAGCCTGGCTAAATGCGTCATTAGGCTCTGTATCATTATCCGAAGCAAATCCTATTTGCTTGTAAGTAATTTTGTATGTAAAGCAATTAAAGGCTTGTGAGGATTTAAAATATAAAGTATCGTTAGCTGCCAGGCAATACAAATCAATACTGTCTTTTGAAGTAGTGCCCGGTTCGGAATAATAGGCCGGCGACAGGTTAAAGATATTTCCGTTTTCTTTTCTTTTATCATAACCACTTATATTAAACAGACCTGCACTGCTGCCTGTGTTGGTAGCTTCTACGTAAACCCGGTATTTGCCGTCGGTTGGTAAAACGGTCTTTACAAAATCCACATCATCCTTGTTTTCTCCACCTTTTAAATAACCGATATGCCCTTTGGCAGTGTCGTTGATGGCAAAAGTTGGTGCAGAAGCAAACGTATTATTGTCCGGTGCATCGTTAGGAGTTTCATTGCCGATCATTACATACGAGAGCTTGTAGTCGAAGCACTGAAATTCCTGTGAAGCCCCAAAAAAAATCGTGTCGTTTTTTGACCGGCAGTATACATCAATGCTGTCTTTCGATATTGCTCCGGGTGCTGTATAATAAGCTATGGTTTTACCGCCAATGTTGTTATTGAGTTGACTATTATCGTACAAATTCAAATGAAAATTCCCTGTAGAATTGCCTCTATTGGTTGCTTCGATATATACCCTGTACCGGCCATCTGCAGGTAAAACGGTTTTATGATAAAAGGGAATATTGTCGCATATGTTGCCAGTTTGTTCTTCCCTGATATTGATGCTTTTGGCATTGGTAAAGCTGGGTTCTGCAAATGAAGAAATGAAGACCGGAGTGTTTTGTGTGCCCATTACAATCCCATTGTAAGTACCGGGGTTGCGATCGTTTACTACTACCTGGTTGCTGCCATTTGTAGTGTTATTGTCGAAACTATAATAGGCAACCAGATCATTGTCGCTGCTTATAAACTGATCGTTTTTTACATTGAACACTTCTGTAGCCGAAAGCTCTTTCTTCCAAAACATTACTTCATCAATGTTGCCTTTCCATTTGCGTCCTGCTTCCCATCCAACACCCAGCTTAACGGAGGAGAATGCTGTAGGCCAGTTTGTCTGTTCATTGTCAAACACCTTTGCTCCATTCAGGTAACCCTTTATATTATTGATTGATTTATCCCAGGTTAGTGCTATATGCACTGGTTTAAAAGCACTCATAGTTGTAGTAAACAATCCGCCGGTGGCGTTACAAGCTGTGCCTGCCCCCGAAATGGCAGCACCAAATTTGCCGTTATCAATCTCAAAGCGAACGGCATTGTTTCCATTATTACAACCCGAGAGATCACCTGTAGTTAAAACATTTCGATATCCGGCAAGGTCAAATGCATTACACCAAAATGTAATGGTTCCCTTCTCGGGCATTGCACCCATATTGCCTGCTTCAACATAATCCGTTGAGCCGTTAAGCCTGATTGCCTTTCCATAATTGGGGGATTGGGCAATACCAACTTGTTCGGTAGCTAACATTAAAGTGAGAACAACTAATACGGGCTTGAAGATACCGGGTAGTAAATGTTTCATAATCTGGATAGCGTTGATGATTGACAACCCCATAATGTATCTGTAATCAAACAGCAGTTTAAATGAATACAATGCCGGCAGTCGAAATAAGAGGTAAAAGTTATTAATGATCAGGTAACAGCCTATACCAAATTTGTAGTAGAAGTATTTTTGATTTATTTTTTGTGATAAGTGTCTAAGAATGAAGTAGCTGGCAGAAAGACCATGGTATTCATGTAATTTTAAAAAAATATGTAAAAAATATTTTATGCCCTATATCGTTTAAATGAATGAAATTAGAAAGGCAATACGATTTGTTATTAAAGAAACTACAGGTATGTAGGTTGGAAACACTTTAAGATGCGATATAAAAGAAGAAAAGCCCTGAAATATTTAATGGGTCCATTTTTATCCATCATCATGCTTCAGTGTGAATGCTTTGGACAATCCCAAAAAATAGACAACTTAAGAAAACTGTTACGCCAGCCCACAATTGAAACTGATAAGCTTAGCATTCTTTTTCTTTTGGGTGAACAAAGACACTCCCTGCACCCCGATTCATTATACCAATATGCTACGCAGGCCGGGCATATCAGTCTTAGGCTTGGTAATGGTTTGAACTCGTCAATTGCTGACTATTATCTTACCAACTATTATATTAAAACAGGACAGTTAAGGACTGCTCTTGAACGCTGCGATAAAAATTTAAATCTTCTCCAGCACAACCCTTCACACAAAAAGTGGTGGTTGCGGTATTGGGCACTAAAGGCCCAAATATTTGTAAAACAAAATAAATACAAGGAGGCGCTTGCAGGATATTACACTGTATTAAAAGCAGCAGAGCAGGCAGGGGATACCGAAAATATAATGCTTGCTAAAAATGGCATCGGTTGGGTAAATATGGAAATGAGCCGAAACACACTGGCTCTTTCCTGGTTTTACAGTGCACTTCATTCCACGGACGATCCTCAACTTCTCTCACAAAACGCAAATATTTATTCAAACATTGCAGCAATCTATAATGAATTAAAAAGATACGATTCATCAGAATTATATGCCACCAATGCCATCCGGTTTTCCCGCAATGCTGAAAACCTCTTTTTCCTGGCTAACTCGCTTAACATTTTAGCAGATGCTTATATCAATAGTAACAGAACACATCTTGCAGAAGACCTGCTTACGCAGGCCGTAGCCATACGCAGGCAAATTGGAGATCCTTTTTATATTGTCTCTGATATTAGTCAATTGGCGCTGTTTTATGCCAGCAATGGCCAGCCGCAAAAGGGTATCATTTTGGGTGAAGAAGGTATAGCACTGGCAAACCGATATGGGATTATTTCCAAGTTGCCCTACCTATATTTTGCTCTGGCACAAAACTACAAGAGTGCAGGCAATTACCAACAATATGGCGAAACCATGGAACAGGTTGCTGCATTAAAAGATACAGTTTATGCTGCTAACAGTGCGGAGGCTATGACAGAAATGGAGGCCAGGTACAACTTGCAAAAACGAGAAAATATCATCATCAAACAAAAGCTTGATTTGGTATCGAAAAATTACCAATTGTTTGGCTCGTTAATACTGCTGGTTTTACTGTTAGCACTGGCCATATTACTTTTTAAAAATTACCAGGCAAGGCAAAAGGTTCTGCTCATATCAATACAGGAAGAGGAGAAAAGAAAGGCTCATAAAGCAGTTGTATCTGCCGAAGAAAATGAACGTAAAAGAATAGCAGCCGACCTGCACGATAACATGGGTGCATATGCTGCTGCAATATCTTCAAATATCGATATTTTGATGATGAAGAATCCCCAATCAGACGTTGATTTAATGGAGAGCATAAAAGGAAATGCATCGGACATTATGGGCAACCTGCGCGATACCATTTGGATATTAAATTCTGATTCAATCATGCTGACGGCGGTAAGCGATCGGTTTAAAAATTATGTCAATAAACTTTCTAACTCCTTCAGGCATGTATCGATAGATATTAACGAAGAGATAGAAAACAACCCGGTGCTGTCGCCGGAAGTAGCCTTAAATACTTTGCGCATTATGCAGGAGGCATTAAACAATGCTTTAAAACACAGCAATGGCAATGTTATTATTGTTGATATCAGGTGTATTGACAAACTTATAATAACCATTATTGATAATGGGCAAGGCATTCCAATAAATGCATCAAAGCAGGATAGTTGTGGCATAAAGAATATGCAAAACCGTGCAAAGGCTAATGGCTGGCAACTGTCAATTAAAAAAGGTGTGCATTCCGGTACGGAGGTGGTGTTAAATGCATGATACTATAAAGTGAGTATTGCAGGTATACCGGTACACTTTAATCTTTGTTCAACATCTATGTTTATGGCCAAAACGCTTATTGCACTTGCTGAAGACAATCCTCTAAACAGGAACACATTTATTAATAAGGTTAATATATACCCCGAACTTGAGATTGTGTTTATTGCCGAAGATGGAAACGATTTTTTGAATCAATTAAAAGGGCTTCCATTTAATAAGCATCCGCAAGTGGTTTTTATGGATATTGAAATGCCGGGCTTTGATGGTATTCAAACCATCCAAATAGCAAGGTCATTGTATAATCATATACACTTTATTGTATTAACGGTATTTGACGACGATAATAAAATATTCGAGGCCATTCAGGCAGGGGCTGTTGGTTACCTGTTAAAAGATGAGAGTGCTATCGAAATAAACAATGCAGTTACCAATGTATTGCAATATGGAGGCTCGCCCATGAGCCCCGCAATTGCCCGAAAAGCCCTGCAATTATTGGGAAGATCAAAGGTGTCACAGTTTGAAGAAAAGGTAACAGCAGAAATCGATACCATATTATCAGAACGCGAAAAAGATATTTTGAAACAGGTTGTTAATGGTCATGATGCAAAGAGGATAGCAGAGGTGTTAAGCATAAGTGTATTAACGGTGCGTAAGCATATTGCCAATATTTATCAAAAGCTTCATGTTAATTCAAGGGCACAAATTATACACCTGGCCCACGATCGCAAATGGTTTCAATAACATTTCTAATGGGTCAATTCAAAATTTAAATGTGCCTTTCAACCCATTATTTTTTACTCTTTGCTGAAAGTCTCGAAATATTAAGCATTTACATACAGAGGCCAACGTTCTGCACCTTAATTTTTATTAGCTTACTTTCGCCCGTCATAATACTATTTATTTCTGGTTTACCAGGGTAAATAGCGTTAATACAATTAAATGAAAGTAGGTTTTGTAAATATTTTTGGTAAGCCAAATGCAGGAAAAAGTACCCTTCTAAATGCACTGATTGGCGAAAAAATGGCCATTGTTAGTCCTAAAGTGCAAACCACCCGACATCGCATTAAAGCCTTTCTTAATAAAGAAAACGAGTATCAAATTATTTTTTCTGACACCCCGGGTATTATTGAACCCAGGTACAAGCTTCACGAAAAAATGATGAAGGCAGTTAAAGGAAGTCTTGAGGATGCGGATGTTGCGTTGTTATTGGTGGATGTTAAGGAGAACTGGCATGAAGTTGATGAGATATTTAATTCGCTTAGATTAAAGGTGCCGGCAATAGTGGTCACAACAAAAATAGATACTGCAAAGCCTGGTAAAATTGAGGAGGCAAAAACCTTCTTTTCCACAAAACCATATTGTAAGGAATGGCTGGGTATTTCGGTAACCAAAGACCTGAACCTTGACATACTACTCCAATCTATCTTGAGGTATTTATCTAAGGGCGAGCCGTTTTATAATGAAGATGATCTTACCGATTTGCCCACTAAGTTTTTTATGGGAGAGATGGTAAGGGAGAAGATCTTTCAGTTGTATGGTGATGAAATTCCTTATCACACAACGGTGTTGATTAACGAATACAAAGAGAAAGAATCACTGGTTAAAATACAGGCAGATATTATTGTACAACGCGAAACCCAAAAGGCCATTATTATTGGTGAGGGAGGCAAAATGATCAAGCAATTAGGGACACTTGCCCGCGAAGACATGGAAAAATTTATTGGCCAAAAAGTGTTTCTTCAACTGTTTGTGAAAGTAAAAGATAAGTGGCGCGACAATGAGTTGAAACTAAGAGAGTATGGATATAATGGGTAGTTTTCAAATTAAAAAGTAAAAATTCAAAAGTAAAAAGTAAAAAGTAAAAAGTAAAAAGTAAAAAGGAAAAAGTAAAAAGTAAAAAAGAAGATAGAAGTTAGACGTAAAATGAAAGTGAGTGATATTTAATTAATAGCCCTGTCGGTTGAATAGTAAAAAATGTGCGAAAGCTCCAACCAAAGAATTATCACCTTTTTTGGTTTAAAAAATTTATATAAAATGGGATTTACAGTTGCAATTGTAGGTAGGCCTAACGTAGGCAAGAGTACCTTTTTTAATAGGTTATTAGAACAGCGAAAGGCAATAGTTGATGATGTTAGTGGCGTTACACGAGACAGGCAATATGGGGTAGCCGAATGGACCGGTAAAAGTTTTAATGTTGTAGATACAGGGGGCTTTGTACCTAATAGTTCAGATATTTTTGAAACAGAAATACGTAAGCAGGTAAAGTTTGCTATAGATGAAGCAAACGCCATGATTTTTATGGTGGACGTTACCACCGGCATTACTGATCTGGATATGGCAATGGCCGATTTATTACGCCGTTCTACAAAGCCCGTTTACCTGTGTGTAAATAAGGTAGATAACAGTGAAAGGTTGTTGGATGCCACCGAATTCTACAGTCTTGGATTTCAAAATATATTTTTTGTAAGCAGCATAAGCGGAAGTGGCACCGGCGAAATACTCGATGCTGTTACAGCGCTGATACCCGATGATGGCACAGACGAATCTGCGGCTACCGATGGTCTTCCAAAATTTGCAATCATAGGTCAACCCAATGTTGGCAAGTCATCTTTGTTAAATGCATTGGTGGGGCAGGAGCGAACCATTGTAAGCAATATTGCAGGTACCACCCGCGATACCATACATACCCATTACAAACTTTTTCAGAAGGAATTTTTCCTGATTGATACCGCAGGCATCAGGCGTAAAAACAAGGTAAACGAAGATCTGGAGTTTTATTCTGTTATAAGGGCAATTAAAGCCATGGACGATGCTGATGTATGCTTATTGATATTAGACGCTTCCAATGGCATTACAGCCCAGGATCTTAATATTTTTAGCCTCGCTCACAAAAAGGGTAAGGGAATAGTAGTGTTGGTAAACAAATGGGACCTGATGGACAAGCAGACCAATACGGCCAGAGACTACGAGAAACAATTAAAGGAAAAGTTGGCTCCATTTACCGATGTTCCCATCATGTTTATTTCGGTTGTAGAGAAAATGAGAATTTTTCAGGCTATGGAGAAAGCGCTTGAAGTGTATGAAAACAAGACAAGGAAAGTACCCACATCTCAATTAAATGAAGTGATGCTGAAAGCAGTTGAAGCTTACCATGCACCCGTAGTAAGAGGGAATGCAGTTAAAATAAAGTATGTAACGCAGTTGCCAACGCAAGTGCCATCATTTGCCTTTTTTGCAAATTATCCTGATGATATCAAAACAGGGTATCGTAATTATCTTGAAAACAAGCTGAGGGAAAACTTCAATTTTACCGGGGTTCCCATCCGCATTTACTTCAGAAAAAAATAAGTAAGCAGTAAGGGGCAAATATTATTTTGATTTGATATTTTAATTGTTTTGGAAATTTCAACATCCAGATTACATTTGCACTGTTAAATAAATGTAAAATAAACCAAGTACAATGAAAAAATTCTTAGCAATCATGGCTTTAGCCGGTGTTTTTACCGCATGTGGTAACGGAAGTGAAACTTCTACATCAACTGACAGCAGCACTATGATGCAAGCTCCCATGACCGATACTTCTTCTACAATGATGATGGGTGATTCATCTTCAATGATGATGGGTGACAGCTCAAAAATGATGAGCGATAGCGCACATAAATAGGTTGGTAAAAAACTAAATAAAAAACCCTGCAAATTTTGCGGGGTTTTTTATTTCTATCAATCCTGTTGCTACAGATTGAAATTTATTTTATCTCCCATACCAGGGCACTTGCACCCAGTACTGCAGAATCTGCTTCTTTTAATTCGCTGAAGATGAGTTTTACTTTGTCCTGAAAAATCGGTAGCAGGTTGTGCTCCATGTGTTGGCGGGTCGGCTTTAGTATCAGATCGCCTGCTTTGCACAATCCACCAAATAAAATGATTGCTTCCGGGGATGAAAACATAATGAAATTGGCTAGTGCCTTTCCTAACACTTCACCTGTAAACTGGTAAACGGCGTTGGCCAATTTGTCACCCAATTCAGCACATTCAAATACAACCCTGCTGTCCAATTCGCTTTCCGGATATTTACGTAGCAGGCTCTTTTCATCAGGGTGTTTGTGCAACAGCTCAATTGCTGTTAATCGTACCCCGGTTGCCGAACAATAGGTTTCCAGAGAGCCTTCCATGTTGGTTCCCCAATGTCTTCTGCCATTAGGTATTATAATGGTGTGACCCAATTCTCCTGCAAAACCATCATGCCCCAAAACCAACTGGCCATTGCTAACTATTCCACTGCCTACACCAGTACCAAGGGTAATCATTATAAAATCTTTCATACCTTTTGCCGCACCATACATCATTTCTCCAACTGCGGCAGCATTTGCATCATTGGTTAATGCACAGGGAAGGTTAAATTTTTCGGTAATCAGTTCGGCTAAGGGAACAATGCCTTTCCATCTAAGATTAGGTGCGTATTCAATAGTTCCTTTATAATAGTTTCCGTTAGGTGCTCCTACACCTATTCCATGAATCATTTTAACACCACCTACCTGGTCAATTGCGGGTGCTACAGCTTCATACAAGGCTTCAATGTAATCAGTAACAGTTTCGTATTTACTGGTTGAAATAGCACCCCGGTATTTTATTTCGCCCCTATGGTCTACCAACCCAAAGGTGGAGTTGGTTCCCCCAATATCTATTCCTATGGCTAATTGTTGAGAAGCAGGCGTTACAGGCTGGATCATTTTTAAAATAAGATTTTAGCGGGTTAACAAGGCTCTTTTTGTGATAGCAAAATGAACGTTCTAAGTAATCATTCTCTACTATGCTACACCTATCTTGTTGTGTTGGTTTCTATTTGATGTACGCTCTCCGGTGCAAGCGCTAAAGAATCCATCTCGTTAGTAGGTACATCATAATCAATCCCTTGTTTTCTAAGAATTCCTTTAACTACAAAAGCAAACACAGCCAGGTACACAAAGCACACAACAGCTACCCAATACGATTCGTGTATGCCCGCACCGGGTACAGGATTGTTAGATTGAAGATAGTCTGCCAGTTTGCCCTGCAACGGTGGAATGATACCTCCACCCAAAATCATCATGATAAGGAAGGCTGAACCCTGGCTGGTATACTTGCCAAGGCCGGCAACAGATAAACTAAATATACAAGGCCACATGATTGAGCAAACTAATCCCCCACTTAAGAAAGCATATATGGCAACAGTTCCGGTAGACATTACACCAATAACCATTGCTATTACACCAAGTACACTAAACACCAATAAAGTTCGTGCGGGATTGTCTTTACTAATAAAAAAAGCAACTATTTGAACCAGTACACATACCACGTACATATACAATAGGCTCATATCGTTTTGGGCTATTGAATTAACACCAATCACAACCCCAAATGCTACAAGTGGCACCACTGCCAGCAAAATTTTATTGGTTGATTTACTAAAGTTGAATACAGTTATAGAACCCGCCCAGCGGCCAATCATCATACTACCCCAGTACATAGAAACAAAGGGTGCAGCCTGCGAAGGCTGATAACTGCCGAATGCAGGGTGCGATAATAATTCACTCAGGTTACTTACAATGGTTACTTCAGCACCAACATAAACAAACAGGGCAAGCATACCCAACACTAATTGTGGATATTTCATTGCGCCCCATCCATCAGGATTTTTTTTAGCGCTCAGGTAAGAGGCAACTAAACCAACAATTACAACTGCAAGAGCACCAAACAACCATTTCATTCTATAAGTTTCCATGCTATGTTTTGCTTCGGCAGTGGCATTGGAAAGATCGGTTTTGTAACTGTTAAACACAGGAGCAAACATGATGATTAATAGTCCTGTCATTATTAATAAAGTATATAATGCCTTGTTGGCTTTCTCCGTTTTTTCAATCATAATACCCGGCGGTACTTTTTTTGAAAAATAAAACAAGGCGGCAGCACCAATAAAAAGGGCACCCACACAGGCATACAAAACAATCACCTTGTCAAGTGTAAGTGCAGCTATTTGTTCTTGTGTAAGTGCAGCGGTTGAACCAAACAGAGCAAGAGCAACAATAATAGGTCCTATCATGGTTCCGAACGAGTTGATACCACCACCGAGGTTAACCCTGCTGGTACCAGTTGATGGATCGCCCAATGTAATAGCAAAAGGTTGTGCCGCGGTTTGTTGCAAAGAGAAACCCAGTGCTACTACAAACAAACCAACCAACATGCCGGTAAATGTATTTGCATTAACAGCAATGATCATTGCTATAGCGCCTAAGGCAGAAAAGAGCAATCCGTAAACAATACTTTTCTTATACCCCCATTTACCAACAAGGTCTTTGCCACCAAACGAACCATAAGCAAAAAAGGCTAATGCTCCCAGGTAGTAAGCACCATAAAAAGCAAAGTCTATTAACTGGCTTTGGAACTGATCAAGCTTAAAATAGTTTTTACAAAAAGGTATAAATACACTGTTGCCTGCAGCTATAAAACCCCAGAAAAAAAATACAGTTACCAATGTGCCTAAAGCTCCGTAGTTTGTAGGTATTCCTTGTGATTCAATTTTTTGAGAAGAAGATAAGTTTACCGTTGCACCTGCCATATGGAAGAATTTTAAAAATGAAAGTAAAAGAAAATTTATTAAGTAGTAAATATTGAATATTGTTTGCTAATAACAAAATCATTGTTAATTTGATTTTTATTTAAAATTACCAATGGAAATACTTCACATCAGTGCAGAATGTTACCCTGTTGCCAAGGCTGGTGGTTTGGGAGATGTTGTTGGAGCACTGCCTAAATATCAACTTAAATCAGGACATACCGCAAAAGTTATAATGCCCATGTATCGTACTAAATTTTTGTACGAAAACAAATGGGAAGTTCAATCAAAAGGCAATACCAATTTAGGCGATCGTTTCTTTGACTATACTATTATAAAAGAGCGTAATAACAAGCTAGGTTTCGATCTTTATTTGGTGGATATAAATGGATTGTTAGACCGCGAAAAGATATATGGATACGATGATGATGTGGAGCGATTTACTGCATTTCAAATAGCCGTAGTACATTGGATTAGCAGGTGGGAGCACAAGCCCGATGTGGTGCATTGCCACGACTCGCATACAGGCCTGATACCTTTTATGATGAAGCATTGTTATGCCTTTCAATCATTGAAATCGGTACCATCTGTTATTACTATTCATAATGCACAATACCAGGGTTGGATTGGTTGGGATAAGGGCAGATACATACCTGAATATGATTTATGGAAGAAAGGCATGCTTGACTGGGAAGGCACCATTAACCCATTGGCCAGTGGAATTAAATGTGCTGATAAAGTAACTACAGTTAGCTGGAGTTATTTAGAAGAACTGAGAAATTACGCAAATGGATTGGAGCGCTTGTTTGAATATGAAAGAGGCAAGTGTACCGGTATATTAAATGGAATAGACACCGAAGTTTGGAACCCTGCAACGGATACATACATTACCAACAACTACCAGATTAGTGATGTTAAGGAAGGCAAACAAGCTAATAAGAAAATTCTTTGCGAAAGATTTAATTTGAATGAAGAACTTCCATTGTTTGTATTTATAGGAAGATT
>JANPPB010000286.1:0-1571 GCA_031428295.1 Segetibacter sp.
ATAGTTATGACAAATAAATTCAAAACTGTTTCGCTTGACACAATGATTGACAAACACATTGGAAAGCCTGGAACTGAAAGACGTGAGGCATTTGAAAACGAGTTAAGAATTGACTTGTTAGGACAAGCTATTAAACAGGCAAGGCAAGAACGCAACTTGACACAAGAACAATTGGGTAACCTTGTTGGAGTGCAAAAAGCTCAAATCTCAAAAATTGAAAACAGTGTAAAAAACGCAAGGTTTGAGACCATTTTGAAAGTGTTTGACGCTTTGGGTGCGAAAGTGAATTTTAATGTGGAATTGAAAAACGATAAATTGGCGTACTGACAAACAAGGTGGCCGCTAACAAAAATATTGGCAAAAACTAAGCGGACGGAAGCCAAGTTTCATGTCAAGCAACTTTCGGCCAAATGCAAATCGTCAACTATTATTTCTATAAACAACATCAGTTAACCGGGCTGGGTGGTATACTATTTCAAAGCCTTCGCCAATAATTGATCGTAGTGCAACAAGTTTTCTCTTCAATTTATCATTGCACAACTTTATTAACATGTATGCATCATGCAGGCACGGTCTTACCAGCCATTTTGCGTTCGCCAATTTGTTGGCGCCACATTGCATAGTATAATCCTTTTTCTTCCAATAATTGCTGGTGACTGCCCAGTTCCACCACACGGCCTCTTTCTAGTACATAAATGCGGTCGGCATGCATAATGGTACTTAAACGGTGCGCAATCAATACCGTAATCTGTTCTTTTAAGGCTGAGATATTAATAATGGTAGAAGTAATTTCTTCTTCGGTAATACTATCAAGCGATGAGGTGGCCTCATCAAAAATAAGCAGGTGCGGCTGGCGTAACAATGAACGTGCAATAGACAATCTTTGTTTTTCTCCACCACTTAGCTTTAATCCGCCTTCACCAATTACCGTATCCAGTCCATTTTCGGCCCTTGTTAAAATATAATCAGAGCTGGATTTTTTTAGGGCATCATGCATTTCTTCTTCCGTGGCTTCCGGTTTCACAAACAACAGGTTTTCCCTAATGGTTCCTGCAAACAATTGCGTGTCTTGTGTAACAAAGCCAATTTGCTCACGCAGCTCATCAAAGTTTATTTCTTCGCTGCTGATGGAGTTGTATAAAATGGAACCCTGTTGTGGCCGGTATAACCCAACCAGCAGTTTTACAAGGGTACTTTTACCGGCACCGGAGGGCCCAACAAAAGCAATGGTCTCCCCTTTTTTTACATCAAAGCTTATAGAGTCCAGCGCATTAAATTGTGCGGTCTGGTGCTTGAAAGTAATGTTTCTAAATTCAAGTTCTTCAAGGGCACCCACCTGTGCGGGATGCTCTGGTTTTGGTTCTACAGCCTTATTCATCACATTATGAAAATTTTGTAGACTGGCTTCTGCTTCGCGATAGCTAATAATAATATTGCCCATCTCCTGCATAGGTCCAAATATGAAGAAGCCATAAAACTGCAGCGCTAAAAACTGGCCTGGAGTAAGGAAATCTTTAAAGATTAGATACAATAAGGTGAAGCTGATAACCTGCTGCAGAAAGTTTACCAAC
>JANPPB010000287.1:0-2221 GCA_031428295.1 Segetibacter sp.
ACCTCATGCCGGGTTTGGATTGGGTTTTGAACGTATGGTTCAATTTGTTACGGGTATGACCAACATCAGGGATGTAATTGCTTTTGCCCGTACTCCAAATAACTGTGAGTTTTAGAAAGCTTCCTAAATCCCCGAAGGGGGACTTGGCAAGGCGCCAATTGTGGGAGATGTTTTAGTAGCGAAGAGAATTTTAGAATTTCGTTTTTGAAATTTAAGAGAAGCCCTTATATTTGCAGCCCCGAAAGGGAAGGAGGTGCGGTAGCTCAGTCGGTAGAGCAAAGGACTGAAAATCCTTGTGTCGCCGGTTCGATCCCGGCTCACACCACAAGATCGAAAAAAATGCCTTGTTAACTTATAGTTTACGAGGCATTTTTGTTTTTAGGTGGGCGATTACTCTATCATCCATTCTGTCAGCATATAACCTTACCTATTTTAATACAGTTTTGTTTCCATATTTTATGAGGGAACTTCCAAAATCTTTAAAGTAGATTTCCGGATTAACCTATATTCAAAAATTAAAAATAATTTGAATGTTGCTTAGCAATTAAACTCCTCAAACGAATGCTCCTCGACAACCAAACTCAACTCCCAAAAGTGCATGAATGGATTGCAGATGAAACACGCAATGGAAAAATGGATATTGTCACTGGCTATTTTACAATTGGAGCATTGGCCTGGCTATCTAAAAAGACCAATGAAAAAATAAAAGAATATAAAATTGTGTTGGGTGATATCGTCAATTACGATGAAAAGCAAGACAGAACCCTTGATCTTTTAAATGAGCAAATTAATGTTGAAGCTGCTTTTAACCTTACATCATTAGCCAAAGAAGCAGTAGCCTTTCTGCAACAGGAAAAAGTGATTGCCAAAACACTGGAACCTAATTTTTGTCATGCTAAAGCTTACTTACATAAAAGTGAAAATGGTATCCCCACTTGTTATTACATAACTGGAAGTTCAAACCTGACTGAGGCCGGTTTGGGTTTACGCCCTACAAGTAATATTGAGTTAAATACCCTTGGTCAGGGAACGGCTTCTGATTTTAAACAATTATGTGACTGGTTCGATGCTCTATGGAATAAACCTCAGGCACATTCAGAAAAAACTATTGTGGCTATTGATGGTAAACTGAAAAAGGTTCCTTTTAAGCAATACCTAATTGACGAGATTCAAAGAATATTTATTGAGTACACACCACGCCAGCTATACTTTAAAGTACTTTTTGAATTGTTCGGCAAAGACCTGGCTTTGGAAGAAAACAATCCTGAATTAAACAGGCAGATAGGCAGATTAGAGAATACCATTATTTACCAGTCATTATACGAATTTCAGCAGAAGGGTGCCCTGAGTTTGATAAGAATGCTACAGCGATACAATGGCGCTGTTCTTGCTGATGCGGTTGGGCTTGGTAAAACCTGGACGGCCCTCGCTGTCATGAAATTTTTTGAAATGCAAGGAAGGGAGATAATTGTTTTATGTCCTAAGAAGCTTCGCCGCAATTGGGAACAATACCAACGAAAACAAAATTCCAAATTCGAAAAAGATCATCTTGAATATGTTGTTCGATTTCATACAGATATGGTGGAAGGGAGATTGGATAGATATACATTACGATATGACTACATAATCAATAGAAAACCTAAGCTGCTTGTTATCGATGAAAGTCATAATCTCCGTAATGATAAATCATCGAGGTACCAGTTTTTACTAGAGAATATCCTGAAAAAAAATATAGATATAAAAGTTCTGATGCTATCAGCTACTCCAATAAATAATTCGTTAATGGATGTGCGCAACCAATTTAAATTAATAGTAAAAGGAGATGCTAAAGGATTTGAAGATTTGTTAGGGGTAAGAAATATTGATTATACTTTTAAAAAAGGAACAGAAGTTTTTAAACGTTGGGCCCTAAGTGGCGACAGGTCGGTAAGCAACTTTATCAGAGAGATCCCTCAAAACTTTTTTGATTTAACCAATAATCTGCTGGTTGCCCGTACACGTAAGTTGGTAAAGGAGCAGCAGGATGGATTATTCTTTCCTAAAAAAGCAAAACCTGAAAATCTTTGGATCACACCGGGCTATATTGGCAACTACGAAAGCTTTGATGAACTCTTTAATCACTTTCCAAAGGAACTTTCAGGGTACCAGCCTTCACGATATATTATACAGGAAGAGAACATCAAAAAAACAGAAGATGAGCAACAACGCGAAAGGTTCCTGG
>JANPPB010000288.1:0-2833 GCA_031428295.1 Segetibacter sp.
CTGCACAAATCTTTGTAAGTTTCTTCAATAATAATTCTCATAAAAAGGTGCGTTATAATTGGAGGTTGGTATAATGGATGTGCCAAAACGATCATCAGTTTTTACTATACAAATAATTCTAAAAAAGTTAATAACCTTCTTCGGTGCCCAGCCACAAATCAATAGGTTTTGAAACCTTTGGTGCAAAAGGCAATTCAATCTTTCTGCCTTCTGCTGCAGATGCATAGGCCGCGTAAATCACTTCCAGCACGGCACGCCCATCTTCACCAGTTACCAAAGGCTGTTTATCATTCAGTACACAATCAATAAAATGCCGCAACTCATGAGGGTAGCCCTGGTTAAAAACTTCTTCAAAAACGGTAAAGCTCCAGCCAATGGTTGTGTCTGCTTTTTCCATGGCGTAATCGTATCCTTTTTTGCTGTACGATACGGCTGCATTACCCATAAACAGGTCGGCATAAACTACCCCTCCTGTACCATGTACCTCACTCTTATCATCCATGCCGCCATGTTTGGCCCAACTATTCTCAGCAACTGCGGTAACGCCATTTTCAAACTCAATAATCATAACAGAATTGTCTTCGCCTTTTGTACGCTCTTTATGTAACACGGTTGACATGGTAGCATAAACACTTTTTATTGGGGAGTTTCCGGTCATCCACCTGAACCATTCAATGGCATGGCAACCCATGTCCATTAATACACCGCCACCCGATAAGTTAACATCATAAAACCAATCGGAGTGAGGCCCTGAATGTTTCTCAGCCTGCTTTAGCATGTACACCTCGCCAACGGCGCCCTGTTGTACCATTTGCCGTACACGTTCATATTTGGGAGCAAAACAAAGTTCCTCAGCATACATCAGTTTTACATCAGCCTTCCTGCATGCCTCAATCATTTCATCTGCTTCTTCTAATGTAACGGCTAAAGGTTTTTCTATAATGATGTGCTTGCCTGCAGCAGCAGCTTTTAAGGTGGCTTCGTGATGCAAAAAGTTAGGAAGACAAATGTCTACAACATCGCAGCCGGATGTATTTATCAGGCTATCCAAATCATCGAACCAGGCAGGTATATTATGTTTTTGAGCAAAAGCTTTTGCTTTGTCGGCACTGCGGGTATAAACGGCCACCACTTCGGCTTCGGGTACAAACCGGTGGTAACTTTCAATATGTATGTCGCTAATAAAACCTGCACCCAGTAGTGCAACTTTAATTTTTTTCATAAGTAAGTATTCGTTCGTTTTAATTTTTATTGAAGAGTTACATGATCAACCTTTAGCCGCTGCAACTGTTTGATGAACCAATTTTTTATACAATACTTCTTTCTGTAATAAAGCTTCTAACAGTACCAATTGGTTCTTTGTTCTTACCAGGTTTTGCCCTGGGTAAACAGCTCCATAGTACACATCGTTTTGCAAGTGGTCGGTTAAAAAGCGTACTGCCTGCATATAGATCATAAATAAACCGCTATACACAAAATTTTCCTTTTCCTGTTCGGTCAATTCGGTGCCTAATGCCTCAAAATAGCCTTTCACAATGGCCACAAAAAACTCATCCCGCACTTCAATTTTCGAAAAATCTTTTTCCTCTTCGCTAACAGGCGAAAGGTAAGTTCTCATCATATCACCCACATCGCTTATAAAATAGCCCGGCATCAGGGTATCAAGGTCAATCACACAAAGTCCTTCATCAGCTTCATTAAACAATACATTGCTAATCTTGGTATCGTGGTGGGTTACCCTCAATTTAAACTGTGGTGAATTTGTAATGTTGGTGTAAGTATCTACGATATACTTGTATTTCTTAACGAGCTCAATCTCTTTTTTCGCCTCCTCAATTCTTACAGGATTACCGTGTAAACAGGCATCCTTGCATTGCTGGTAACGCAACAACAAATTATGAAAATCGGGTAATGTTATCTTTAATGTTGTTGCTGGAAAGTCCTTGAGCATTTTTGTGAAAAGACCAAATTGCCTGGCTGCTTCAAAAGCTTGTCCGGGCTTTTCAACAACATTAATGGTGTGAGAGTTTTTTACGAACGGAAACATTCTAAAGTAACCTTCGCCCTCTATATAAACCACCGCCTGACCGTCGTTGGCAATAACCGGCGACACAAAAAAATACTCCGGGTGAACGTGTTGTAAATAAGATGAAATGCTGCCGATGTTATCAGCGATATGCAAAGGATTTTTAAAAATAGAATCATTCACTCTTTGCAGGATAAAATCATCGTTTTTGGTTTGAATGTGCCAGGTAGTATTGATCAAACCCGACCCAAAGGGACTGATGGATGCATCAGCATTTATGGGGTAATGAGCAAGTATGGTTTGTAAGTTCATGTTTGTAGTGGAAGCTAAATAGTCCTATTTAAATGTAGGTATACTCTGGCATAGCAAGTTAATAACCCTTTGATAATTTTTTGGGTGATTTTATGAGAAAAACTTAATGAATGAGGATTTTACTTCTAAGCAATCCACTTAGAAGTGTGACACATAGCCTGCATATTGTCAGCTATACATATAGAGACTTACACTGCAACAATTATATGCAATAAGTGGAAAAAATATTTAAAACACTACGCAACAATCTTATGGGGAATGGCTTCCTTGATTTCGTTAATGCTGTTCTCGTTTAATGGTTTGGTAAGAATGTTTTTTAGAAGGCTGTTATTTTTACCGCGGTTGATGTCTTCGAAATAAACAGAAGAGGTATACATAAATATGGCAATGCTTTTAAATTCTTCTTTATTCGTGTCTTCCAGAATTTCAAGAAACTCCCAACCATCCATGTAGGGCATGTTAATGTCTACCAGCATAATATCGGGGAGGGGGGCA
>JANPPB010000289.1:0-3558 GCA_031428295.1 Segetibacter sp.
TGCAATAGTAAGATTACTCGGGAAGAAAGGTTTTCAAAATATTGTTACCAGAACCTCTGCTGACCTCGACCTTAGAAACCAGCAGGCGGTAAGCGATTTCTTTGTTGCCGAAAAGCCTGCCTATGTTTTTTTGGCTGCTGCCAAAGTGGGCGGTATACAGGCAAATAATAGCTATCGTGGCCAATTTTTGTACGATAACCTGATGATTGAAGCAAACATTATCCACAGTGCTTACCAAAATAATGTTACAAAGTTGTTGTTCCTGGGATCGTCTTGCATCTATCCTAAAATGGCTCCCCAGCCTTTAAAAGAAGAATACCTGCTAACAGGCTTATTGGAAGAAACCAACGAACCTTATGCCATTGCAAAAATTGCCGGCATAAAATTGTGCGATGCTTACAGGGCTCAATATGGGTGCAATTTTATTTCGGCTATGCCTACCAATTTGTTTGGTCCTAACGATAATTACAATTTAAATAACAGTCACGTTTTACCTGCTTTATTGCGTAAAATTATAACTGCTAAAAAAGAAAATAATCCGGAAGTAGTCATTTGGGGAAGCGGTAAACCATTGCGTGAATTTTTACATGTGGATGACCTTGCTGCGGCCTGTTTTTTCTTAATGGAAAGCTATAACGAGGCTGGTTTGGTAAACATAGGAACCGGCAAAGATCTTTCAATTTTAGATCTTGCCAAACATATAGCACAAGTAGCCGGCTACCAGGGCAACATTAAAAACGATCCGTCAAAGCCCGATGGTACACCGCGTAAGTTGATGGACGTTTCAAAACTTACATTAATGGGCTGGAGCGCATCCATCACCCTGCAAAAAGGTATTGAAATGGTATATAATGAAGTAAAAGAAGGTAATTGGAAAGATTAATCATTACTTAAATTTTTATAAACAGCAGGGTAGCAAAAACTATCCTGCTTTTTGTTTTGATTTCAATTGGTACAAGCGTTACTGCAATTTGCCTTTGTTAAAAAATAAACAATAGCAGCTCAGGTAAGAATCTTACGTGCAATTTTGTTTACCTCATTTACATAATTCTAAAACAATTCAACTGTCAAACTGCATTTATCAATACCTTAATGGCCTTTTAATTTTCCCACAAATACGTAAAAAAAATTTTGCTTTTAAAAATGAAAAAGATCCTCCTGTTTATGCTGCTTGCCAGCACCTGCCTTTATTTTTCGTGCAACAAAAAAAGAAGCGGAAAACCTCGTGTACTGGTGTTCTCAAAAACTGCCGGTTATATGCATGCCTCCATACCTACCGGAGTTGCAGCCATTCAAAAGCTTGGTAACGAAAATAATTTTGATGTAGACACTACAGCCAATGCAACGGTTTTTAATGATGACTCATTAAAAAATTATGCAACAGTTATCTTTTTAAGCACCACCGGCGATGTATTGAATTCCGTGCAGGAAACTGCCTTTGAAAGGTACATACAGGCAGGTGGGGGATATGTAGGCATTCATGCTGCTGCCGACACCGAATACGATTGGGGCTGGTACGGACGCTTAACAGGTGGCTATTTTGCGGATCATCCCGGCATTCACGATACTTTCCCCAATGTGCAGGAAGGTGTTTTGCAAATACAGGATGCAACTATGGAAGCAACCAAACATTTGCCTAAACAATGGAAAAGAACAGACGAATTTTATAGCTATAAAAAGTTGAATCCTGATGTAAAGGTGTTAATGACCATTGATGAAAATAGTTACAAGGGAGGTTTTGATATGGGCACTCACCCAATGTCGTGGTATCATGACTACGATGGAGGCCGGGCCTTTTACACAGCCCTGGGGCATACCGATGCCAGCTATAGCGAAGACAACTATTTAAAACACATTCTCGGTGGAATTAAATATGCCATGGGCGATAACAGCGAGTTGGATTATGCAAAAGCCAAATCACAATATGCTCCTGATGAAGATCGCTTTACCAAAACGCAGCTTACTGTAGGTGATTTTAATGAGCCAACTGAAATGACCATTTTACCTAACCTTGATATATTGGTTATTCAACGCCGCGGAGAGATCATGCTGTACAAGAATGAAACTAAAAAGGTAAAACAGGTGGGCTTTTTCGATGTCTATCACAAAACGCTTAAAACTCCCGGCGTAAATGCAGAAGAAGGAATGTTAGGTCTTGCCAAAGATCCAAACTTTGCCAAAAACAATTTTGTTTACATCTACTACAGCCCTTCGGATACATCTGTAAATCGCTTGTCAAGGTTTGTATTTAAAAATGATACATTAGATAAGGCTACAGAAAAAATCATTCTGGAAGTAAAATCTCAAAGAGAAATTTGCTGCCATACCGGTGGTTCAATTGCTTTTGGACCCGATGGTTTGTTGTATGTGTCAGCAGGTGATAACTCCACACCGTTTGATGAGCCCGGGCAAAAATATGTAAACCATGGCTATGGTCCTTTAAACGATTTGCCGGGTCATGAGCAGTACGATGCAAGAAGATCATCAGGCAATACCAACGACCTGCGTGGTAAAATATTACGCATAAAAGTTAATGAAGACGGCACCTACGAAATACCGGAGGGCAACTTGTTTGCCAAGGGAACTGATAAAACCCGTCCGGAAATTTTTGTAATGGGTAACCGTAATCCATACCGTATTTCAGTAGACCAAAAAAACAGTTTTCTGTATTGGGGAGAGGTAGGTCCTGATGCCAGGAATGACAGTTTTGGAGTTAGGGGACCGAGAGGTTACGACGAATTGAACCAGGCACGTAAAGCTGGGTACTTTGGCTGGCCTTTATTTGTGGGTAACAATTTTGGCTACAACCGATACGACTATGCCACCGGGCAAAGTGGTGCTGCTTATGATCCTGCAAAACCGGTTAACGAGTCAAGAAACAATACGGGTCTTAAAGACCTTCCAGCCGTATCAGCCCCATTTATCTGGTATCCGTACGATGCTTCATCGGACTTTCCCCAGGTTGGTACAGGTGGTCGTAATGCCATGGCCGGCCCTGTTTATTATACCGATATGTTTGCCAAAGAAACCCGCATGCCCGATTATTTTAATGGCAAGCTCTTCTTTTATGACTGGATCCGTGGATGGATAAAGCTGGTAACTACAAAGGCTAATGGAGACTTTGATAAGATGGAGCCGTTTATGGCAAGTACCAAATTCAATTCACCTATTGACATGGAAGTTGGACCCGATGGCAAGATTTATATTCTTGAATATGGTAATGGATGGTTTACCAAAAATCCGGAGGCAGGTATTGCAAGAATTGACTTTAATGCAGGTAATCGTCCACCGGCTATCAAATCAATTACATCAGATAAATCTTCGGGAGTATTGCCTTTGGCTATAAATCTTAAGGTGGATGCCAGGGATATGGAGAAAGATGACATTACATATATGTGGGATCTTGGAAATGGAACTACAAAGGAAACCAAAGAGCCGCAACTCTCTTACACCTATACCACAGTTGGAGATTTTGTTATAAGTGTTGAGGCAAAAGACGGCCAGGGTGCTGTTTCAAAAAGCAACCCTGTTAGTATTTATGCCGGTAACCAGGCACCT
>JANPPB010000290.1:0-2603 GCA_031428295.1 Segetibacter sp.
ACCATGGCTTAGCACATGAAAATCAGGGTTAGTAGATGCTCCGTTCATATACCGCAGGTGAGAAAAAAGATTGGCAGTACCCCATAACAATTTAACGCCACTAGCCTCTTGCTTTTGCTTTGCATAATCCACCAAAGCCTGCAGCCTGCGGTCATTTTCGTTGATGTCGTTGGTGTAGTCAACCACATCCACATCGTGAAAACAGTAGTAAGGCAAATTCATTTTGGTAATAAATTCAAAGGCAGCATCCATCTTATCCTTTGCCTTTTCTATGGCATCGTGCTTAGTATTCCATGGATGATTGTGCGTGCCTCCACCAAATGGGTCGGAGCCATCGTTTACAAACGAGTGCCAGTAAGCACACGAAAAACGTAAATGATCTTTCAGGGTTTTGCCGGCTATTACTTTTGTCTCGTCGTACCACCTGTATGCAAGTGGGTTGTCGCTTTCCGGACCCTCATATTTTACCTGGGCAATTCCTGCAAAAAATTCTTTGTCTCCTAAGGTTACTGACATAATTTTTTTTATTTATTAATTGTTTTAAAATGATGGTTTCTGCCCGGCTAATTTATTTAATCAGCCAAAAATTAGTTGCCTTTTTATTTATATGCTGTTATGGGAATTATAGTGCCATCCCGGCGATACTTCAATTCAGCTACCTTAATATTTCTTAAATGCGTTTTACCGGATAGTTGTGTATCGTGGTAAAATATATACCATTTACCCTGTACCTCTACAATGCTGTGGTGATTTGTCCAACCCTGTACAGGGTTTAAAACAACCCCCTGGTAAGTAAATGGCCCCATGGGGCTGTCGCCAATAGCGTAGGCAATATAGTGGGTATCTCCAGTGGAATAACTAAAATAATATTTGCCTTTGTATTTGTGCATCCACGATGCTTCAAAAAATCTTCTTTCATGGTCGCCGGCCATCAACGGTTTGCCTTCTTTATCTACAATTTTCACATCCTGGGGCGTACCATCAAACTCAAGCATATTGTCGGTAAGCTTTGCCATTTTAGGGCTCAAAGCAAGTTCTGAGCGATTTGGCTCCTGTCCATAAGTAGGATCAAACTTTCCTGATTGCCATTTTTGTAACTGACCGCCCCAAATGCCACCAAAATATAGGTAGCTTTTGCCATCATCGTCTGTAAACACTGCAGGATCTATACTAAAGCTGCCTTTAATTGGTGCAGGCTGCGCCTTGAAAGGACCGGCAGGTGATGTGCTGGTAGCTACGCCAATATGAAATATGTCTTCAGCATCTTTAGCAGGAAAATACAGGTAATAGGTACCATTTTTGTAAGCTGCATCCGGTGCCCACATTTGGCGTTTTGCCCAGGCAACATCTTTTACATCAAGCGCAACACCGTGGTCGGTTACCGGCCCTCCAATGTTTTTCATCGAAAATACATGGTAATCCTTCATATCAAAATGATCGCCAAAGTCATTCTCTTTAACACCTGCTTCAATATCGTGCGATGGATAGATATAAATGGTTTTATTAAACACATGAGCCGAGGCATCGGCAGTATATATATTAGTGACCAGAGGCTTACTTAAATACCTGCTGTTTGATGGAACTTCGGGTTTTGCTACCTGGCCGATGGAGCTGCTCCCGGCAAAAAATAATATGGAAAATAAGGAAAGAAACAACCAGTTTTTTGAAAGAGTAGACTTCATATTTATGCAATTCGTTAAGTAGTATAGATGAGCCCTTGCGATAATCCGGGGCTAATATCTTAAATATTTAAGTAAATGCAACCGATTGCAGATATTATTTTAAAAACTTTACTTTAGCTGAAATAATGTAGCTCTCATTACATTTCCATTGAAAGAGAAAAAGGGAGCATTATTCGTTGCCAACAATGCAGCAAATTTTAAAATCAGGCTGACCATTTTAAAAAAAAAACGCTCCATGCTTCCATCCATTTTGTACCCTTTGTGCACACTCTTCACAAACTACATTCTCAAAATTGCAAAACTTAAAGAGACTTGAGGCTATTAATTAATATTGCTGAGTTTCCATTTTAACCTTAAAACGATTGCACAACGCAACATATATACAATGAAAAAAAGCTTGTTTGCCATTCTGTTGTCGATTACATCGTTAACGATTAAAGCCGAAGACGGTTACCAGCTTTGGTTGCGTTACAAACCTATAAGCGAACCGCAGCGATTGAATGAGTATAAACAAGCTATGACGGGCTTTACTTTTTATGGAAATTCTTCAACCATTTTAATTGCCCGCAATGAAATGTTGACTGCCCTAAAAAGCATGATGACTACTGCCCAAACAGAAAGCAAAACCATCAATAATAACGCTGTAGTTGTTGGTGCTGTTATTAATTTACCGGGCATTATAGACCGGGGTCTGATATCACAAACAAAATCCCTGGGGCCGGAAGGTTTCATTATAAAAACGATTCAGTTGTCAGGCAAAAAGATAACCCTGATCACCGGCAATACTGATATAGCCGTTTTGTACGGGGTTTTCCATTTTTTACGGCTGGTACAAACCGGCGAAAGCATTTCAAACCTTTCCATCGTCACTACTCCAAAAATCAAACTCAGGTTATTAAACCATTGGGACAATTTAAATCG
>JANPPB010000291.1:0-1711 GCA_031428295.1 Segetibacter sp.
AGTAAAATATATTCTTCTTTTTGTGCCTGTAATGATGTGGCAAACAGGACTACTAATAATAAGCAAAACCTCATTTTTAAAATTTAAACTGAGTAATAAAGATATGATTGTCGAAACAAGAAGCATTGTATAAATGTTGTCACATCTATACAATTCATCCGCATCGGATACTATTAAAGAAACTCAACTAATCTACTTAACGGCTACCTTTAGCTCAACCTAAAACCTTTACAATGATACTTTTCATTCTTGGAGTTATCGTCTTCTTTGCATCATTAACCTTACGAAAAATGGACCAACCGCTTCCCCGGTATAGCGGCACATTGCGATTTGTAGCTTTAGGTCTTGTGGTATTGGGGTTTTTAACAGCCTGCATAAAACAAATAGACGCCGGCCAGATTGGTGTACTATCTGTATTTGGTAAAGTTCAAAATACGGTATTGCAAAGCGGGCTAACTATTATAAATCCTTTAGCCGAAGTTGCGGTAGTAGATGTTAAAACCCAAAACTATACCATGAGTGGCGTTAACGATGAGGGCAACCAATCGGGTGACGATGCCATTAGGGTATTGACTGCAGATGGTTTGGAGGTAATTATTGACCTGAGTGTTTTGTACCGGGTCTTAGGTTCGCAGGCACCAAATATTGTAAGAGAAACAGGTTTGGATTTTCGTGATAAAATTGTTCGGCCTATAACCCGAACACGCATACGCGACAACGCTGTTTACTTTACAGCCATTGATTTGTATAGTACCAAACGCGACCAGTTTCAGACAAGAATATTTACCACTATTGATGCTGATTTTAAAAAGAGAGGGTTGGTGTTGGAGCAATTGCTGGTTCGAAACATTACACTACCGGCCAATGTGAAAACATCTATTGAAGAAAAAATTAAAGCGGAGCAGGATGCCCAAAAAATGGAGTTTGTGTTACAGAAAGAAAAGCAGGAAGCCGAGCGTAAAAGGGTAGAAGCACAAGGTATAGCCGACTACCAGCGCATCATCAACACGGGTTTAACCGATAACCAATTGCAGTACGAGCAGATAAAAGCATTGAAGGAGATAGCTACCTCTACCAATTCCAAAGTGGTGATTATGGGAAACAGTAAAACGCCCATCATTATTGATGGAAAGGGCAATTAAGTGCATTTGGGAAGCATCTGGTAATAATGCTGATCAAGGGTTGAGATTTACTATACGTTTGTAACCTTAGTATAAAACCAATTCTCCCCCTGGTAATACCTTATTACCTTATTGCATCAGGAATAAAGTAATAAGGTTTATAATCAGGCTTCATTTTATTCTACTAAGGTTTCTTTCCATTAATTATCAAGACAATCAATAAAAATCATTTCTCAACCGCTGATTAGCATTAGTAAAGAAAGTGATTGGTGAGAAACAATTAAGGTTACCATTTGTTTATTACTTGTATCTACTTTTGTCAACTAACCCTTTGAAAAGTCAGCGTTTTGCCGATCCACGAGAAACCAATAAAGCCTCTGATAAAAAGTGTTTTTTCATCCTTCAATTTTATATAGCTTTTGTATTCCTTGCCGTCATCAGGATTATACACTTTACCACCCGTCCATTCACCGTCGTCAAATAAAAAATCTCTCAGCATAATCAAACCAAGCAGGGGTTTGTTGCAACTTGTTTTATCAGGATTTTTCTTGTCCAGGTAAGGCTGGCCCCTTTCATCATGAGATTTCTTT
>JANPPB010000292.1:0-2402 GCA_031428295.1 Segetibacter sp.
CCAGTAAGCTGAACGGTAAAAGCTGTATTAATTTCTGCCGCTGTAACAGAGAAAGCCTCTCCAAATGTGCAGGTAATTTTAATAGTACGCGTAGCTTCTTTAAGGTATAAATAATGAGAAGCAATACTAAAACCCAACGAGGCTTCTTTAACTTTTGCAGGATTGCCAAAAGGAAACCACTCATTGTTTACGCTCAGTAATTTGGCACCTTGCCCGTCTTCAGAATTAATAACGGGTGATGCATATACAGTCTCAAAAGTTTTACCGGCTTTAAGATTGGGCTGCACATAAACAGCCTGCAAACTTTTAATTTCAGCCCTATTTATTACGGTTTCTTCGTCGGCGGCATAATTGATTTCTTTAGCATCTATGTCTTTACCTGCCTTAAATAAAGTGCCTTGCTTTAACTGGTGTTGTTCAATGCCTTTTTGTAGGGTTGCAATAAGGTGAACACTGTCGGGTTCCGCAGGTTTGGTCTTTAACCGCAGTACATCTTTGTAATAAAAATCAAGGTGCCTGCCGGCGAATTGATTTAACTGATTTTGAGCTTTTTTAAAGAGATGAAGGAACGTTAGGAACAGGGCATAGTGAGGCGTATGCGATGGAAAATTAGTTAGGGTTTGCTCTAAAAAAGTTGCTGATTGCGCTACAAGGTTAGAAAGGCTTTTGAAAAAGGTATCGCGTTGTGCATTGAACAGGTTATGGGTAATAATATGGTAAATGGAATTGCTGACATCGGCCGGGTTGGGAACACTCAATTCTATAAGTGTCGGGGGCGTAGCAGATTGCCAAATGGGACTTAACTGGTTAATATCAAAGTTTTGAGAAAGCACAATTTTTAGCGGTGCATTGGGCGAAATAAAGGTGGAAGTTTCATCAATATAACCGGCAGTTACAAAAGCTTTGTAGTACTTGCCTAATCGGTACAAGGGGTCTTGCAACGAAGCCTGGATGGTGCTGTAAAAATATTCTTTGAATTCAAAGTCGGCGGGTATCTCTTTGTAGTAATTGTCTAATTCTATTGCAGCAGAAAAAATAAAATCGAAGATGCTTTTGAAGTGCTTTTTTATGTCTGCTTCTACACTTGTTGACCTGGTATTTTGATAGAGTATTTTTAGATATTCTACGTAGGCTGTTACATCAGTTTTGGCAATACCTGCAAGAGTGACTGAAACATCCATTTTCATGAAAGCCTGCCAATCGCCATCAGGAACATTTTGCCCGTTGTAATGCGTTAGGTAAGCTGCATAACGTTTGGCAAACAGGATGAGATCGGCATAATCGCGATCGTCCACCTTTACATTTCGAGGTAGCAATGCCTGCATTACCCGCTGTAACTGGCTGCTGCCAGAACGGTTGATTGCGTAGGTATCGGTACAATTTTTTGCCATTATTTATTTACCTGGGTTCCTTCGTTCTTATAAAATGGATACACGAAATTGTATCGTGAGTTGGTGCTTCGCACTATGTATTCTATAATGATTACAATCACTCCTTCCGCATCCCGTGTTTCGTCAAGCGAAATTTTCTTTACATCTATTCTTGGTTCATAATACAGGATTGCCGTTTGTATCATGTCCTTTATATAAGTTTTGAAAGTAGTCGTCATCGGTTCAAAAACCATCTCATCCAGGTTACAGCCATACTTATGCAGCATTACTCTTTCACCCTGACGGGTGGATAATAATATCTCCAGGCTGCTTTGTATATCCGCTTCATCGCTCAGCATTTCAACCTGCAAAGTATCGCGGCTGAATGTGGGCGGAAATCCCCAACCCGTTCCTAAAAATGATTTACTGGCTTTCAAGAGGTTATGAATTATGAGTTATGAGTTATGAGTTATGAGTTATGAGATATGAGTCGTCATTCCGAACTTGTTTCGGAATCTCCTTGGATCATGGCAGTGCAAACTCCATGGATGCTGGGATCCTGAAACAATCCTGAAATTTATTCAGGACAGGACAGCATGACGGCTCTCCTTTTACAATTTTGTTACCCAAATACTTTTCATTTCACATCCATGGTTTAGCGTTAAGCGTTTTTCATATTGCATTCTGCATTCAGCGTTTTGCGTTCAGCGTTCAGCGTTCAGCGTTTTTACTTTTTACTTTTTACTTTTTACTTTTTCATCCAATCATTACCGTAAAACAACCCAGCACTATCGTTCCTCCATGTGCGGTGGAGTCGCCTAAACGGGCAGCAGGTTTTCCTCCAATTAAAACGGTTGCCGATCCTGCTACAATGCTATCGGGCGGCCCTACACAAACACACATATCTCCAACAGTTGCGGCAGGTAATCCGCCTATTAAAACTGTTGGTGTTCCCGGGGGCAATATGGGTCCACCTACATGAGGTACCACACCCGTTACCATTGGGCACACATGCATATCCGATATTCGTGC
>JANPPB010000293.1:0-20621 GCA_031428295.1 Segetibacter sp.
GGTTGTAACCGTACACATGTCGGGTTTGGGCACACACTCGCAGGAAAATACAGATAATGCCATTATCACCTTAAAATATGCAAATGGCAGCCAGGGGGTCATCAATTATTTTTCGAATGGCAGCAAAGCCTATTCAAAAGAAAGAGTGGAGATGTACAGCCAGGGTAGAACCCTTGTGCTTGACAACTTTAGATTGTTGACGGGATACGGATTTAAGGGTTTTAGCAGGATGAGTGGCAAACAGGATAAAGGACATAAAGCTCAATTTAAATTGTTAATCGAAAGCGTAAAGAATGGTGGACATCCCTTAATTTCTTTTGAAGAACTGGTCAATACAACAAGGGCTACTTTCGCCGCGTTAGAGAGTCTAAAAACTGGTCATGTTATCTCTTTATAAAACAAATTTTATCAAAAAATTGGTAACCGATAGCGCGGTAAAACAATTTGGTTGGTACCTGGTAAAGTTTCTGGGCATCTTTTGTTTTTTCTATTATGGAACGGTGGTCATCATCGCCTGTGAGGCACCGGATGGAATTTTTTATTCACCCTGGGTGTTTCAACACTTTTATTATTTAGATGTTCTACGTGATTTTTACTTAAAGATTTCCTTTTTCATCTTACAATTTTTTGGATATCAACCAGTGAGAATAAGCATGTTTGTTTTAAAATTGGGAAATGCGGGCATCAGTTTAAATAATGCATGTTTAGGGTACGGAATTATTTCATTTTGGGTTGCCTTTATAATTGCCGATACAAAGCCTTTTAAGCAAAAAATTATTTGGCTTCTATCGGGTATTGTTTGTTTTATTTTATTAAACGTAATTAGAATTTGTTTAATTCTATTTGCCGGATATTATAAATGGGTGAAACTAGGATCAATTGACCATCATTCGCTATTTAATTATGCCAGTTACATTGTAATATTATTATTGATCTATTTCTATAGCAGGAAAAGTCAATCTCAACTTTATGTCACTAAATGAAAATAACCTTAATTGCCGGTGCACGACCAAATTTCGTGAAAATAGCACCTATTATTGCTGCTATTAAAAAAACCTCTTACTCCCAAAAACTTGAATATCGCCTGGTACATACAGGGCAGCATTACGATAAAGTAATGAGTGCCCAATTTTTTGAAGAATTGGAAATTCCTGAACCTCATGCTAATCTTGAATGTGGTGGAGGATCGCAGGCGGAACAAACCGCTAATATTATGGTTAAGTTCGAAAAAGAGTTATTGGAACACCCGTGTGATCTTGTGCTTGTTGTAGGAGATGTAACCTCTACCCTGGCCTGTTCAATTGTAGCCAAGAAATTAAATACCAAAGTTGCGCATGTTGAAGCTGGTATCCGTTCGTATGACTTAAGCATGCCTGAAGAGATTAACCGCATGGTTACAGATGCGATAACTGATTATTATTTTACCACATCAGAGGTTGCCAATAATAACCTTTTAAAAGCCGGAGTAAGTCATGAGCAGATCTATTTTGTAGGAAATACCATGATAGATACTTTACTGAAAAATCTTTCGCGCCTGCAAAAACCACCCGTTTGGGATGAATTAAATTTAGTCAACCAAAAATATTTTATTATCACCCTGCACAGGCCCGCAAATGTTGATGAAGAAGGGAAATTGAAATTGCTGATAGACGAAATTGTAAACAATGCAGGAGGGCTACCGGTTATTTTCCCCGTACATCCCCGAACTAATAAATTATTAGCTGGCTTAGGTATTGGCGCGGACAATCTTTTTATGATTGAGCCTTTAGGATACCTTGAATTTAATTATTTGGTTAAAAACGCGAAGGCAGTCATTACTGATTCAGGGGGCATTACCGAAGAGACTACGGTAATGGGTGTTCCGTGCCTTACCCTTAGAGACAATACTGAAAGACCGGAAACAATTTCTATTGGCACCAACGAGCTTATAGGAACAGATCCCGCGGCAATAAGACCTGCTATGCAAAAATTATTTTCAGGCGAATGGAAGAAAGGAGGAATTCCTGCCCTATGGGATGGCAAAACAAGTGAGAGAATTGTTGAAATTCTTAGTGTTCTTTAAATAAGTATAACAAGTCCTGTTTATTCAATTAATAAATAGTTCATAAATACATCTAGATTTACTCCTTATTATTTTAATGTCCTGGTTAAGAAAATTTTCTGTTTTATATCATACCCTTCGCTACTTAAAACCGGTTCAGATTTATTATCAACTTTGGTATCGAATAAAGGCTCCTTTTATTAGAAAATTTGCCTACAGTAGTTATTTCACCCATAATATTTACCCCCTTAAATTCAATAATTCATCATTAATTGTCTTTAATGGCAAAATTAATGGTAATGGTTTTTTTACTTTTTTAAATTTAAGTCATTGTTTCCCCCAATCCGTTGATTGGAATTTTATGGACTTAGGTAGGCTATGGAATTATAACCTTCAATATTTTGATTATTTGCTTGATCCTTTACAGGAAGAAACCTATAAGCATTCCCTCATCGAAGATTTTAGTGCTAAACTTCTAAACCATGAAATAAAACCAGAACCTTACCCGGTATCTCTAAGAATAGTTAACTGGATATTATATTTTTCTCAATCAGGCTATACCTCCCCTATTTTTGAAAAAGCCTTAAAATTTCAAATTGATTACTTAAAAAACAATCTTGAATATCATATTCTAGCTAATCATCTATTAGAGAATTTATTAAGCTTGAGTATTGCTTCTGTTTGCTTAAAGGATAATTATTTAAGAGATAATATATTTCTAAAATTAAAAGTACAATTAGTTGAACAGATACTGGATGATGGGGGTCATTATGAATGCTCACCTATGTATCATGAAATCATTCTAAGTAAACTATTGGTATTGGTTGAAGTACTTCAGAAAAATGATCATACAAATACACATTTGTTATTTTTAGAAAAAACCGCTTCAAAAATGTTAGGGTGGTTAATTGCTTTTTGTTTTAAGGATGAAACATATGCCTTTGTTAATGATTCTGCAAAAGGTATTTCTCCGGGATTGGGTATTTTAAAAAATGCTGCAAAAAACTTAGGTGTGTCACCTGCCCAAACTACTTTAAAAGATTGCGGATATAGAAAGATTAATAAAGGAGACTATGAAATATTAGTTGATACCGGTAATATAAAACCGAATTACCAGCCCGGGCATGCCCATAGTGATGCTTTGAATTTTTGTATATATTACAAAGGTGCGCCCCTTATTGTGGATACTGGTACCAGTACCTACGACCTTAATAAAACCAGGAAAGAAGAAAGAAGTACCGCTGCGCATAATACGGTTTTGTACAATGATTTGGAACCGACCCAAACCTGGGGCGCCTTCAGGGTTGGTAAAAGGGCATTAGTGTCTATTATTATTGATGAAAAAAATACACTTGAAGCCCAGCATAATGGGTATAAATCGTATGGCATTATTCATAACAGAAACTTTTTTTTTGAGGAGAATGAAATAATTATAAAAGATTACCTTTTTTGTAATTGTAACAATACAGGCCAGGCATACATACATTTTGACCATGCATGCGAAAAACCAATTCAAAGTGGAAATACAGTCACGATTAGCGATAAATGCAATATATTATTTGAGAACTATGTTGAAATTGAAACTTTGACTTATAAACATGCAAATGGATTTAACCAATTCAAGAGTGCTTATTACCTAAAAATTTCATTTATTGATAAGTTAGTAACTAAAATTCGATTGTATTGAAGAATATATTAGTTCTAACTTATTATTATTTCCCCGATTTGAGTGCGGGTTCTTTTAGAAACACGGCATTTGTAAAAGAATTGTCTAAACAATTGGGAAAAGATGGAATAATACATGTGATCACTACACAGCCTAACAGGTATAAAAGTTTTAGAGACAAGGCCCTTGAAGTGGAAGAATTTGGAAACAATGTCAAAATTCATAGGATATCGGTTCCGGAACATAAAAGTGGGTTTAAAGATCAAATTACAAGTTACCTGGTTTATTACAGGGCAGCATTAGCTTTAATAAAAAACAAAAAATTTGACCTGGTCTATGCCTCTTCCTCCAGGTTGTTTACGGCCTATTTGGGAAAAAGAATCGCTAAAAAACAAGGATGCTCACTTTTTCTTGACATCAGAGATATTTTTGTTGAAACCATGATTGAGGTGTTGAAGCACAATACTGTTATAAAATGGATAATTTTAAAAGCAATTGAACAAGTAATTGAAAGACCTACTTTCAGATCAGCAGTTCATATTAACCTGGTAAGTAAAGGATTTGAAGATTATTTCAGGAAAATTACTTCGTGCCCATTGAGTTTCTATCCAAATGGAATTGATGATGCGTTTTTAGGATTGAAAGCAACATCTGAAAACAATGGAAAGATAAAAATAATTACCTATGCAGGTAATATTGGTGAGGGGCAGGGATTAGAGAAAATAATACCGGAATGTGCTAAACGACTGGAGGGCAGCTTTCATTTTAAAATTATTGGTGACGGAGGAACAAAAAATCTTTTGGAAGATGCCATTCATAGTAATAGGCTTACAAACGTGGAAATGATTAATCCTGTAAGAAGAGCGGAACTTATAGAAATCTATAAAAAATCAGATTTTTTGTTTTTACACCTAAACAATTACAGGGCATTTGAAAGAGTTTTGCCTTCAAAGATTTTTGAATATGGAGCTACTGATTTACCTATGATTGCTGGTGTAGGTGGATATGCTAAACATTTTATCATTGAAAACGTTCCAAATAGTTTCATCTTTAAGCCTGGCGACCATGAGGCACTTATTTGCTGGCTTCAGCATTATGACTACCAATTGGTGGTCCGCAAAAGTTTTTTAAACCGGTTCACACGAGATACGATTTCAAAAGAACTTGTACAATGTGTATTGAATTACCTTTAAATAATTCACATTTCTTTTTAAATCTGACCATTCAAAAGAAATCTTCATAGTTGGGGGCTTCATTTATTAATTTACTTTTAAGTTGACTAATTAATGGCTGTTGTTATCTTTAAATGTCATTTATGGTCATGAAGAATATTTTTATTGTAGTTATTTATCTTGGAATACATTTTTCGGCCCAGAGTCAGTATTATTTTTATAATGATAAATACTTCGATAATGACTTTGTGTTTGAAGTAGGCGCAGGAATTGGTGCAATAAATGCCATTACCGATATAGGGGGACAACCAAAAGGAAGCACAAAAAAGTATTTTAATGAGATAAATTGGCAAAACACTAGCCTTTCCAACAGTATATATTTTTCGGGTATTTATAAAAGTATTATTGGTGGAAGGCTTGAATTGACCTATGGAAATGTTAAGGGTTATGACAGTCTTTTAGCAAAAGGGACGGGTAGATATAAGAGGAATTTGAGTTATAAAAGTGAGATAAGAGAAATCTCTTTAATGGTTGAATTCCATCCGTTAATGCTTAAAGATTTTGAAAGTTCCCCATATTTCTCACCTTATATAATAGGGGGTGTAGGATGGTTTGCATTTAATCCGGAAGGATATATAAAGGGAAATTGGGTTGACCTACAGCCATTACATACTGAAGGTCAGGGATTTAAAGAGTACCCCAACAGAAAGCCATACAAATTGAAGCAACCAAACATTTTAATAGGCGCAGGAGTAAAATTTGAAGCATCTCAATTATTCACCTTTCGTTTAGAGTGGGTTCATCGTTATCTTTTTACAGATTACCTGGATGACGCAAGTACCCAATATATTAATCCAATATTGTTTTCTAGAAATTTATCGCCAACTAATGCACAGGATGCTTTACTATTATACAATAGAACCGGGATTCAAGTACGAGAAGGTGCACAACGAGGAGACCCTAAAAACACGGACTCTTACTTTACAATAAGCTTTAAACTTGGAATGACTTTAGGTAGAACGAGAAGGTAGTTGGAGTAGTCAGTAGTCAATAGTCAATAAGCAATGGGCAATGGTCAATAAGCAATGGGCAATAGTCAATAGGCAATGGGCAATGGGCAATAGTCAATAGGCAATAGTCAATAGGCAATAGGCAATGAAATAGTCACCTTCGCGTTATGCGTTCAGCTTTCAGCGTTCAGCGTTTAGCTTGCAGCTTTCAGCCTTCAGCCTTCAGCTAAACCTAACGAATAGATTTTTACCCTTGAAATTTTATTGAAGGCATAAAGGAATAGGATTTCTTTATGCCTTTTATTTATGCCCGATAGAGCAGGTTTTTCTATATTGCGCCCTCAAAAAAGGGACTTACAGCGGCGAAGCCATGTTTGACCAGACGGTCTCTATCAGGTTTATCAAAGAGTTTTAATGAAGGCTTCTCAAAAATTTACATACAAACTATTAATTCAACAATGAAAGTGTTAGCCAGATGGGTTTTCTATAGTTTAATCTTATTGGTATCAATTCAGGTGGGCCATGCACAAGGACTTTTAAAAACGAGCGACTTAAGCAAGATAAATGTTGATGCATTGACCGATGAAGAAATTTTGCGTTACAAAAACCAATTACAAACTTCAGGATTATCGGAGGTGCAGGCCGAACAATTGGCTATACAACGTGGAATGCCCTCTTCAGAAGTTTTAAAATTGAAAGCGAGGCTTGCTAAAATAACCAATGCTTCTAAAAGTGTATCGGCACCAGCGCAACTTTCCCGCCGCTCACAAGATACTTTGTACAACAATCCGAACAAACCAGATACTTCCCCGATTGCCAGACCCCAGGATAATAGGCCGTCAGTCTTTGGAAGTGAAATTTTCTCAAACCCATCATTGTCTTTCGAGCCCAACCTAAGAATAGCTACTCCTAAAAATTACATGATTGGTCCTGATGATGAGTTACTTATTGATGTGTACGGTTACCAGGAAGTGAACTATCGTTTGGTGGTAAGTCCCGAAGGAACCATTACAATCCCTTATGTTGGGGTAGTTCCGGTTTCGGGTAGTACTATTGAAAACGTTTCACGCAGGATAAGGGAGCGAATGATACGAAATGGTTATGCAAGCCTGGCTAACGGTCAAAGCAAATTGGATATTAATGTTGGCAGAATAAAAAGTATTAAAATAACAATTGTGGGAGAAGCAAAACGACCCGGTACGTTTACATTATCTTCTCTGTCAAATATGTTTAATGCCTTGTATGCTGCAGGAGGAATAAGCAGCCAGGGGTCTTTTAGAAAAATTGAATTGATCCGAAATAATAAAGTAGTCAATACACTTGATGTGTATGATTTTTTGTTGAAAGGAGATTTGAGCGGGAATGTAGGTTTGGCAGATCAGGATGTAATTAGGGTGCCAGTTGCTGAATTGCAGGTCATTGCCAAAGGCGAATTAAAAAGACCTGGAATTTATGAATTGCTTTCGTCTGAGAACTTGCAGGACCTGATTAGATTTACAGGTGGGTTTACCAACGAAGCCTACACCGCAGCTATACATATTGAGCAATTAAACGATCGTGAAAGGCAATTAAAAGACATTGCCAATTCCCAGTTTAGCACTTATAAACCCCAGCGTGGTGATGTTGTAATTGTTGATAGGGTACTTGAAACATACGCAAATCGTGTAACCATAAATGGCGCTGTAATACGTCCGGGGCAGTTTGAATTAACGCCTGGCTTACAACTGTCAGAGCTTATAAAAAAAGCAGATGGTTTACGCGAAGATGCTTTTACCAACCGGGCTTTACTCATTCGCACCAGGCCAGATCTCACCACAGAAATTATTCCCTTCCAGGTAAATGAAGTTTTGCAAAACCCGGCTTACGACATCAAACTAAATAAAGAGGATGTGGTAAACATTGGTTCCATTTTTGACTACAAGGAAAACTATTCTATAACCATAGAAGGTGAAGTACGTAAACCCGGAGTTTATAAGTATATAGATAAGATAACATTAAAAGATCTACTGTTTCAGGCAGGTGGATTAACAGATGCAGCGGCACCCCAGCAAATTGAAATAGCCCGCAGGCTCAACAACGATAGTATGGGTTTGTCACAAAAAATTGCAGAGGTCTTAGATGTAAACTCAGAAAGAGACCTGGCATCAAAAGGATCTGAAATTGTTTTACAGCCGTATGACATTGTTTTAATAAGAACTAAAATTGGGTACAAACCCCAGGTAACGGTCGCTCTTATTGGTGAAGTTATATACCCCGGCACTTATGTGTTACAAACTAAACAGGACAAAATAAGCGATCTTATTAAAAGGGCTGGCGGGTTAACCCCGGAGGCCTATTTAGATGGAGCATATTTAAGCAGGATCAATACTTCAGGTATAAGCCGGGAAGCAAATATTTCAAGAATTCAAAAGATACAGCGTGATGCAAAAGACACCTCGAATACGCTGCTTGATGATGTAACAAACCCCATTGTAAAAGTGGGGTTGAGCCTTGGAAGTATTTTGGCCAGCCCGGGTAGCAACGAAGACATTATTTTAAGAGAAGGCGATGTGCTTAATGTAAGTAAGATAACAAACGAAGTAATGATTAATGGTGAAGTAATGTTTCCAACACAAGTGGTTTATAAAGAAGGCGCCGATCTTCCGTATTACATTGATAAAGCAGGAGGTTTTACTGATAATGCCCGTAAAAAACGAACTTATGTTTTGTATGCCAATGGAAACGCCGGCAAAACCAAAAAGTTTCTCTTTATCAAATCTTATCCTTCTATAAAGCCGGGAGCAGAAATATTAGTACCGAAAGTTATCGATAGAAGCAGACAAAGACTAAGTACTGGTGAAATTCTTGGGATGACAACTGGTTTTGCCACCTTGTTAACTATAATTGTAACCTTAACAAAGCTGTAGATTTAATAGGTTAGCACGCATAAAGTGTACATAAAAATTATTTATTAAAATTCAAAATCTCTTTTTCTTTTTTGTTTCTTAAAAGAACGGATAAGCGATAGAAATTGACATAGCATGATCGGGAAAAAACCTTCGGCCGAGATCTCGATTTCGGATTTAGTTTATACTATAGGAAATTGGATAAAATTTATTTTTAGCAAATGGTTTGTCCTATTATGTGTAGCCATACTTTTTGGTTTTGCAGGTATTTTTTATGCCTGGATAACCAAGCCAGTTTACACTGCCGAACTTACCTTTTCGGTAGAAGACGAAACAGCAGGCGGGCTATCAGTATATTCAGGATTAGCAGCACAATTTGGATTGGATATTGGCGCTGCTGGCGGAGGTGTGTTTTCGGGAGAAAATCTTATAGAATTGATGAAGAGTAGAAAATTGGTAGAAAAAACACTGTTTACGCCAATTGAAAAAGGCAGAAAACTAATAATGGTAAACTACTATATAAACACCAAAATAAAAGGTAAAGCTAAACCCGAATTGAACGACCTTAATTTTGCCAACGATTATGTAGTTGGAAGCAACCGTTTTAAAGATAGTATGCTAAATAAAATAATTAGCGGAATAATTAAGGACCAGTTAATGATTGATAAAATAGACAAAAAGCTTAGCATAGTGTCTCTAACGTTTAAAGACAGCGACGAACAATTTGCTAAATCATTTGTGGAAAATCTTGCCTCAACAGTTATTGGTTTTTACGTCGACTACAGGTCGCAAAAAGGTCGGCAGAATGTGGAGATATTACAAAGGCAAACTGATTCTTTAAATAGGCTAATCAATTATGGTATTGGATCCATTGCAGCCACATCCGATTTAAATATAAACCCGGTACGCCAGGTAGTACGTATAGGATCGCAGCGCAAACAAATTGATTTGCAGGTTAACGGCGCATTATATGGCGAATTGCTAAAAAACCTGGAGCTTTCAAAAATCTCACTTCGAAAGCAATTGCCGCTAATCCAAATTATTGATACACCGGTTATGCCGCTCGAAAAGAAAAAGCCGGGCAGGTTGCTAACAGGAATTTTGTTTGCTTTTGCAGGGGTTTTATTAACAGCTTTATTTCTTTTGGTAAAAAATCATATCAGGCAAACAAAGTCAACGTTGCAGTATAAATTGGTAGATTAATGCATATTGTATTTATTACTAAGAGTGTATCAATATTGGGTGGCAAAGAAAAGGTTTTACTTAATCTTGCCAGTCATTTTGCAATGCTTGGGCACACCGTTGAAATAGGCACTTACGATGGCAGCATTTTACCGATAGCAGAAATTGATAAGCGGATAAAAATTGAGCCGTTGCCGATTGCCTTTTTTTTAACGGCCCTTCCAATATTTCAACGTTTAATTGGGTTAGTAACTGGCGTAAAGCTTTGTCGAAGCTTTCTAAGCCAACGGCCGCATGCAGTCATTATCACTACCGATTACCTAATTTCCATTATTGTTTACATTTCAAAAATTAATATTCGGCATAGGCTAATTATTTGGGAACATCTTTCGTTTACAGTATTAAAAAATAGATTTTGGATTTATGGGCGTCAATATGTTTACAGCCGGGCAAAAGCTATTGTAGCGCTTAATCCGGTAGAAGCTGCTTTTTATCAATCAAAAAGTTGTCATGTAACTTGTATTCCTAACGCAATTAAATTAAATGAGCAGATAAATAATTTACATAGCAAAAGCATGTTATGGATAGGCAGTATTACATCTGAAAAAGGTATTGAATATGTGGTAGAGTTGGCTAAAAATATTTTTGAAAATAGTCACGGGATTACGATTAATATTTTTGGTAAGGGTAATCGTCAGCAATGGCTAAGAGAAGCGATCCAAATAAATAATTTATCTGGAATTATAACGTTAAATGAAGAAACAAAGGATATTTCGCAGGCTTTTAAAAGAGCTGCCTTTTTAGTCCTCACATCTAAGCATGAATGTTTTCCCACGGTTATACTTGAAGCATTTAGTTATGGATTGCCAGTTTTAGCATTCAACTGCCCTACTGGCCCTTCTACCATGATAAAAAATAATGATAATGGTTTTTTAATTCCAATGGGTAATGTTCCAATGTTAGCTGCAAAAGCTCTATCGTTATTTAATAATAAAGACCTACTGCACCGGCTAAGTGATGGTGCATTTAAATCTGCAAATAACTATGCGCCCGAAAAGGTGCATGAACAATGGAAAACATTATTAAACTACGCATATTAATAAAAGATTGGAGGTTGTTTTTTACCTTAATTACTGATAACATTTGCCGAAAAAAGTTTTATTTGTTTCTAGTTTTATAGGGCAGGCAAATACAGGGGGTGCTGTTGCTTCAAAAAGAAATTTAGCACTTTGCCAATTGTTTTTTCCTGATTCTGCAATTGAGGCATTTGGTTTTGCATTTCCTGGTTCGCCATCAATTGATGCTGTAACACTTTTACCATCGTATGCTGGTAAACTTCAAACATTTTTAAGCTACCTGCTGGGATTTACAGGGGGATTAACATACAGGAATTTCATAGATATTAAAAAGCATCTTGCTGCTAAGCATTACAGCTATATTTTTCTGGATGGATCGTTATTAGGTAAATTGGCTCTTTTTTTAAATAAATATTATCCTTCGATAACCATAATATTATTTTGCCATAATGTTGAATACGATTTCTTTAAAGCAGCAGCTAAATCAAATAAGCTCTATACTTTCTTATTTATAAAGGCCTCGTTAGCAGAAAGGAATGCGATAAAATGTGCAGATCGTGTTTTGGTATTCAATCTGCGGGATGCAAATCGGCTGGTTGAATTATATAGAATACCACTCCCATTAATTTTCCCAATAACTGTCACCGACAAATTTGACCCGGCATTGGTTCAAAATGAAAAGACGAATCAACTTCAGTTACTATTTATAGGATCGTCATTCTACGCAAATATTGAAGGAATAAAGTGGTTTTGCAAAAACGTAATGCCATACGTAAATGCGCATTTGCATATTGTTGGAAATGGTATGAACAAACTTGTTAATGAATTGTCAGGTGAAAAGATAAGTATTACAGGCAGCGTAGATTTTTTGGATCCATTTTATTATAAATCCGCCGCAGTTGTTATTCCTATTTTTTCAGGCTCGGGTATGAAAGTTAAAACTGCTGAAGCACTTATGATGGGCAAAACTATTTTTGGAACTAATGAAGCATGGGAGGGATACAATTTTAGCAACAGTGGTGGTTGGCTTTGCAATAATGCGGATGAGTTTATTGCTGCCATCAATGCCTTTATGAATGGATCGAAATTGAAATTCAACTTTTCAGCCAGAAAATTATTTTTATCTCAATATTCAGATTTCAGCCTTCAGCAAAGCATAGCTGACTTTAAATCAACTTTGTAGTTGAAAATAGATTATCTCCATTTACTTATCTTACTGCTACCGGTACTTTTCTTATATTTTATGTTGATATATAAAATGTACGACCGGCTTGAGAAGCTTTACATATCTATCATTTTTGGCGGATTATATTTTTATGGTGGAATTGGAGCTTCCTCTTATTTGGCTACGCCTGAATACACTATTTACTTTCTCATTTTTATTTCCACATTCGTTCTTTTTTACAGGTTAAAATTTCCATTAAGTCACTCTCTACAAAATACTATTCATTATCTGCGGCATAATAGGGTAAGACTTTTTGCAGAAGAAAGTATTTATTTAATGATGATTATCGTTGCATATATAGGTATATGTTTAATAGGGTTAATGTACCCCGAGTTTAAGCTAAAAGCTCTTATTTCTCCACCAGCTCCCAATGGACTTGAGGCATTGTTGTCTACTATTGAAGTTAGAAAGCCTGATGCTGCAAGTAAACTTATTTTTTATATTAAGTTATTATTGCTGCCATTTTATTACATCAGTTTATCAAAATTTGTCAAAAAACCGCTCATTTTATTTTTGGCAATAATGGTACCGTTGTATTTGGACTATTGCAGTGCAGGTTATATTGGAAGAGGTATGGTGCTTATGAATTTAGGGTTATGGTTTGTTATAATATACTGGTTTAACCCACGATTTCGATGGTTAATTAGTGGGCTTATGGTTATAGGGGTACCTGCAATACTAATTTCATTCTATGCCTACAGCCTTGCAAGGTTGGGAAGTTCTCTCGACAGTGTTGATAACAAAGCTAACGTAATAGAAATGTTGTTTTATGAAGAAGTAAACTTTCCCGATACTTTTAAAGAAGTTGTTGGTTCGGGCCGTCATGTAGATTTGAATGGTTTTCTTATTTGGCTTTGCACCTTGCCGATCCCAAAGTTTTTATTGGGGGGTGTTAAAGTACCGGTATTGAATTACGAAATTTCTGAGATTGTGCTAGGAATTTCTCGCTACGATGATGGATTTTGGGTTAAACTGACTGGCTACATTTCAGAAAGCTATTACATTTTAGGGAAATGGTTTTTTTGGTTGGTAGCCATTTTGGTTAGCCGTCTTTCCAAAACACTTTATTTTTTCTTTTGCGATTTTCCAGGTGGAAAAGTGCTGATAATTTATATTGCCATCTATATAGGATTTATGTATTCCCGTGCCGGTTTGGGTGCCATAATGCCAACATTTTCTAACGGATTTCTTTTAGTGTACTTATATTTCGTCTACAAGGTTTATTTTACTAAAAAGATGATTTTGTACAGCTCATGATTAAAAAGTACGGGTGGGTGGGTGCATTGTACCTATTATATTGTGTAATACGAACAAAAATAATATTCTCTAAAGCAAGAATAATAAGATTTCCCATAGATATTAGGGGTAAGAAGCACATGCAGATTGGCGAAGGTTTTACAACGGGTACCAACTGCAGGTTAGAAGCGCTACCGCTAACAAAAACGCAAGGCAAAACACTAACTATTGGAGATAATGTACAAATTAACGACAATGTGCATATTACTGCGTGCCAAAGTGTAACCATTGGAAACAATGTGTTACTTGCCAGCAAGGTTTATATTTCCGATGTAAGTCACGGTAATTATACGGTTGATATTAATTCTTCTCCTTATGTACCCCCAGCACACCGGCCATTGGTAGCAAAACCAGTAATAATAGAAAATAATGTTTGGCTGGGGGATGGCGTATGTATTTTACCAGGCGTTATAATTGGCTTTGGCTCTGTAATAGGCGCCAATGCAGTGGTAACCAAAAATATCCCGCCTTTATCAATAGCAGTAGGAATACCAGCCAAAATTGTAAAGAAATTTAATGCAACAACAAACAGTTGGGAAAAAATCTGTTGATGCAAAAATATTTCGATAACATACTTTTTTATTTACAACGTTCAGGTGGAGGCTCTGTGTACTGGGGCGAGCTTATGCGTAGGTTTGCCGAACTAAACTTTGATGAGTCTAATTTTATTCAACCGGTCTCCTCATCCCCAAACCTGGTTCTTTCCACACTCAATCTAAAAAGGATTGTATTTGAAAAATATATCCCTGTAAAAATTCTTAGATATTTACCCTTGTCAATTTCATTGCCCGAAAAAAGTATTTTTCATTCTTCGTATTATAGATTTAGTAAACAATCGTCAGTAACTAATTTTGTAACGGTACACGATTTTATTTATGAAAATTATCGATCTGGAATGGCGCGAATGATTCATCAAAATCAAAAATTGGCAGCCATTAACCATGCTAAGGGAATAATATGTATATCAAACAGTACGAAAAAGGATTTGCTAAAATTTTATCCTCATGTTACGTCAAAAAAGATTAGGGTAATATACAACGGTGTTTCAGACAGTTTTTATAGAATATCTGATGAGGAATCAAAGACGTTTGAACATTACGATGCTTTCAAAAAACAGAAATTTTTATTATTTATTGGTCACCGTACATCGTATAAAAACTTCGATTTTGCTATTGAACTGGTTGCTGGCCTTTGCGCCGAATATAAATTGGCTATAGTTGGTAATTCACTTACGCAGGTTGAACTAAATCTTTTAGAAAAAAATTTAAAGGGCCGGTATTTATTTCTGGGAAACATAAATAACTACGGTTTAAATTTCGTCTATAACTTGTCGTATGCATTATTGTACCCCTCAAGCTACGAAGGGTTTGGTATTCCTATTTTGGAGGCTTACAGGTGCGGTTGCCCGGTAGTTGCGCAAAATGTTTCGGCAATACCCGAAATAGCTGGAACATTTAGCCTGCTTGTTGAAGGATTAGACAAAGAAGAATTCAAAAGGCAGATAGTTAGCCTTCAAAATAGTAATTTACGCCAAAATTTAAAGGAGGCAGCCCTTATTTGGTCGCTTAAATTTTCATGGGACAACTGTTATAATGAATTGAACGATTTTTATGATTATTGCACAAAAGACTAATAAAATAAATATATTAATAACAGGGGGAGCAGGATTTATAGGATCTAAACTTGTTAATTTATTATATGCAAGAGGATACATAATCACTGTATTAGATAATTTGAACCCTCAAATTCATGGTATTGATCCGGAAAAGGAATCGCATCTGTTTAATAGTTTACCAATTGGTATAAGATTTATTAAAGGCTCGGTTACCAGCAAAGAAGATTGTATTAAGGCAGTTAGAAATCAGCATGTTATAGTCCACCTTGCTGCTGAAACGGGTACCGGGCAATCCATGTACGAAATTGAGCGATATACTAATGTAAATGTGATAGGAACTGCTGTACTACTGGATATATTAACAAACGTCCGTGATCACACTGTGTCAAGGTTTATTTTATCATCTTCCCGGTCAATTTATGGTGAAGGCAAATATTTTTCACAGGATTTAGGAATTGTTTATCCCTTGCATCGTTGTACAGAAGATTTAATAAAGGGTGATTTTGAAGTAAAGATCAAAGGTTCAAATTCACCACTTGTTGCATTGCCTACTGATGAAGATTCAAAAATACATCCATCTTCAATTTACGGGATAAATAAACAAACTCAGGAGCAAATGGTCTTGACTATTTGTAAAGCGTTGGGAATTTCTTGCATTGGTTTAAGGTTTCAAAATGTTTATGGTCCGGGTCAATCGTTACGAAATCCTTACACTGGTATCTTATCAATTTTTTCTTCTCTCATTAGGTTAGAAGAGGACATTAATATTTTTGAAGATGGAGAGGAAAGTCGCGATTTTGTTTTTATTGATGATGCTGTTCAAGCAATCGTTTTGGCAATTGAGTCATCTTTTGAAGGCGTAGATGTGTTTAATGTGGGATCGGGTGTGCCTACAAAAGTGATAGAAGTGGCAGAAACGCTATGTAAGTATTATAACTCCAATGTGCCTGTTAATATATCAGGAAAATTTAGAATTGGCGATATCAGGCATAATTATGCCGACCTTACTAAAATTGGCAATGTTTTGGGTTTTAAACCTGCCTATAATTTTGAAACAGGAATTGAGATATTTACTGATTGGGTCAAATCTCAACCTATAAAATCCAGCAATTTTACCACCTCCTTGCACGAGCTTACTGAAAGAGGATTATTAAAATAATGCATGTTATTAAAAGGCAAGCGCATTTTATATTTTGCACCCAGCTTTTTTGGGTACGATGAGTTAATTGCTAAAAAACTAATTGAAATGGGTGCCATTGTAGACCAATATGATGAGCGACCAGGAAATTCTTTTTTAATTAAATCAATGCTCAGAATTTACCCCGGAGCAATAGAAAGTATCACAAAATCTTATTACAAAAAAGTTTTTTCTAAAATATACGGCAGACAATACGATTATGTGTTCATTGTAAATATTGAAGCGATGAACGAACAAATTTTAGCTGAATTGAGGTTAGTTTGCAGTGAAGCAATCTTTGTATTATATATGTGGGATTCTTCATACAATAAAAAGGGACTTAGTTCCTATTATCACTTATTTGACCACTGTTTTACTTTCGATCGGTTTGATGCAGAAAACCTTCCCGGCATGAAGTTTCGGCCGCTGTTTTATATTGACAACTACAGTCATCTTCCAATTAAAAAAGAAAAATATCAATTAAGTTTTGTCGGTACCGCACATGGTGACAGAAGCTATATTATTCAAAAAATAAAGTCTCAAATGAGCCGTGTGAGATTACCTTTTTTTTACTATTTATATCTGCAAAGCTTAAAAATGTTTATTTACTATAAATTAACCAATCCAAAATTCAGATCTGGATTGCCTTTAAAAGAGTTTTCGTTTAAGACACTTTCACAGGATCAGGTAGTAAAAATAATTGCTTCATCAAAAGCTGTGTTGGATATTCAGCATGAAAAACAAACAGGTTTAACTATGCGAACTTTAGAGGTACTGGGTTCGGGTAAAAAACTAATCACCACAAATGTTGACATTGTTAATTACGATTTTTTTCACCACGATAACATTCTAATTATAAACAGGGACAACCCTGTTATTGATATGTCATTTTTTAATAGCCCGGTAGCTCCGTTAACATCAGAAATAAGAAATAAATATTCAATTGAAGGTTGGATAACAGAAATATTTACGATCGGCCAGTTACAAGCAGTACCGTTATCTACATAATATCTTTTTTTAGAAACTTTAAAAGCCAAAAATTTGAATGATAGTAGTATGATGAAGACAGGGTTAGCAACCACGGATTTTTGGGATTCCCAAAATAGTGCGTATAAGTTGCAGGTTATTGATGATACAGACCCAATTATTTCCTTTATGGGTATGCTCAATTTTTCTGCAATAAATTCCTGCTTTGAAGTAGGTTGTTTTCCTGGTGGTTATTTGGCTTATTTGGGTAAGCAGGGGTTAGAAGTGAATGGTATTGATTTTAGTAATCGGGTTCTTTCTGAGCTTTTACCCTTCTATAAAAACAATGGTTTTAGGGTTGGTTTATTTTTGGAAGGCGACTTTTTTAAAATGGATATTCAAAAAACCTTTGACCTGGTTTGTTCTTTCGGATTTATTGAGCATTTTGAAAATTGGAAAGAAGTAATGGACCTTCATTCAAAATTGCTAACCTCCGGTGGATATTTAGTTATTACAACTCCAAATTTTAGGGGGAAATGGCAAAACCTTATTCACAAATATTTGGATAAGAAGAATTACAACAGGCACTACATTCCTGCAATGCAACCCACTCTTTGGAAATTGTATTTAGAACAGAATGGCTTTACGGTATTAAAAAGTGGTTTTTTTGGAAAATTTGATTTTTGGGTTGAAGAAGAGCCACCCTTGTATTTTAAGCCAGCTATTGTACTATTACGTCGATTAAAACCCCTTTTGAAAAAGATTTTATCTGACAACAATGAAGCATATAGTCCGTATTGCGGAATAATTGCCCGAAAAAAATAGGGTAGCACACGCTGTTATGTCGCTCAAAAAAATTTATTCGCAAAGCATTATTTGGAGACTATTTTATGTAATAACGGTGCTTTTACAAAATATCTTTTTTTCAAGATATTTTCAGGCAGAAAACGCCGGTTGGATTTATTACCTGACCAATGTGTTAGGTCTCGTTGTTATTATATGCTCTCTAAGCCTGGAGTCTGGTTTTACTTTTTTTACCGCAAATGGAGAAATTGAAAAGCCAAAAATTCAGCTCTTTGCCATCATCTGGATTATTATTCTCTTCTTAATTGGATTGGCAACTTCCGGCTTTTTCATTCTCCACATTAATCATAATTATCCATTAAGTAACTCCCATCTGGTTTTTTTTTGCCTTATTTATGTAACAGGCATGGTGTTCAACAATTATTTGCTGGCCATGTTTTATGCAGTTTCTAATTTCTTTTTACCAAATCTCATCATTGGTTTAATAAACATTTTAATTGTTCTCATTATTCCTAAAACTACCCATTTAGTTAATGCCGGCGATAGTTTGATTTTGAAATTATACTTCCTTTTACCTTCCATTCAATCGGGTTTATTACTCATATTTTATACACTCAAATACCACACTTATAATGAGGTTTCATTCCCTTCAAAAAGCCAAGTCAGTAAAATCGTTCGGTTTTCCTTTATTGCGCTCTCGGCAAATATTATTTTCTTTTTAATAAATCGTGCAGACTATTACTTTGTACAGAAATATTGCAACAAAAACGACCTTGGTAATTATATATTGGTGTCTCGGTTAGGTCAAATGCTATTGATCATTCCACAGGTATTGGCTAGTGTAGTTTTTCCTCAGATTGCAAAAGGTGACTATAAAAAGGAAATAATAAATACAATTGTATTTTTAACAAGACTATTGAGCAGATTATATTTGATTGCATTAGTTGCAGTTGTACTTTCTGGTAAATTTCTCTTCATGCTTATGTTTGGTAGCACGTTTAATACCATGCATATTTATTTTAGTTTATTCATTCCCGGCTTATTTGCACTTTCTGTTTTGTCGCTTATATCAGCAGTTTTTATGGGTGATGGAAGAGTGAAAGTCAATTTCTATGGAACTTTACTTGGCCTGTTTGTTTTGATTATTGGCGATTGGATATTTGTTCCCAGATTTGGTGCAGCAAGCGCGGCTATAATTAGTAGCTTAGCCTACATAGTAAACACCTCTTTTTCACTTTCGCAACTTAAGAGGTACTACTATATTGATTTCAAACATATATTACTTTGGAAAAAGGAAGAATTGGTTTGGATAAAATCATTTGCTCAAAAAAAGAAGGTACCATAAATAATACATTTACCTGAAAATTTTGCTAATAAGCGAAGATAAAAACAGGTATTGGATGAATTTCATGCGTCAATTTAATCCCCGCCTCCTCATTATTTTAAACCGTTTTGTAATTGGTGGCCAGGCAGTGGATACCCTGCCCTTGGCGTGGCATTTAAAAAGCGACTTTGAAATTTTAGTTATTTATGGTGAGAAAGAAAAGGATGAAATGGAAGCTACTTTTCTTTTAAAGCAGTATCCGGGTCTTGCCATGCAAAGGATTAAATGGCTTAAACGAAGCATTAATCCACTGGTAGATGTTGCAGCTTTTTTTAAAATACTCTGGACGATTGCCAGGTTTAAACCAAACATTGTGCATACACATGGCGCCAAAACAGGTTTTTTTGGAAGAGTCGCAGCATATTTATGCAGGGTACCTGTAATTGTTCATACGTTCCATGGTCACCTGTTTCATTCATATTTCAACAGCAGAGTTTCATCACTAATAAAAACATTAGAACGAACACTTGCAAAAATCACCACAGGATTTATCATTCTAAGCCCTTCTCAGTTGGTTGATTTGGTAAACGTTTTTAGAATTCTGCCATTAGAAAAATGTCGCATAATCCCCCTTGGAATGGAACTTCCTGCAGAGGGTAACGAAGCAGTAGAGAGAAACCATTTCAGGCACCGATATGGGTTAAAGAACGATGAGGTTGCCATTGGAATCGTTGGCAGAATTGTGCCGATTAAAAACCATCAATTTTTTGTTCAGGCAGTTCAAAAATTACTTTTACAAAATGCGGGTCAGTTACCCGCTTTTTTTATTATTGGTGATGGGGAACTAAAGGGGCAGGTTGAACACCAGCTTCAAGCTCTTTCAGTACCATTTTCGCATGATGTGATAACGCCTGAAAACCGGGTAATTTTTACTTCGTGGCTCTCTGATTTAAATAAGGTGATGCATGGCCTGGATATTGTTGCCCTTACCTCCCTTAACGAAGGCACACCACTATCAATTATTGAAGCACAGGCATTTGGTAAGCCGGTTGTGGCCACAAATGTGGGAGGAGTAAAAGACACCATGGTAAATTTTGAAACAGGTTTTTATGTTGATAAATCTGATCTTGATGGCTTCTGCACAAAAATGCAACTGTTAATTAATGATGAGGCCTTACGTAG
>JANPPB010000294.1:0-7190 GCA_031428295.1 Segetibacter sp.
GGTAACTACAGGTGAAATGTTTAATAGAAACTACACCCAACTGTTTCCGACCGCCTATTTAGGCTATAAGCAGAACGATAAAAATCAGTTTGCCCTAAGCTATGGCCGAAGAATTGGTCGCCCTAATTACCAGGACATGAACCCATTTTATTATTTCCTGGATAAGTACACCTACCAGGTTGGTAACCCATATTTGCGACCACAGTTTAGCCATAATATTGAGCTAAGCCATAGCTGGAACAGTATTTTAAACTCAAGCCTGGGTTATAGCAAAACAAACGATATTATGCAGGAAGTGTTAGAGCAAATTGATAGCATCAGTACTTCGTTTGTAAAACGTAGCAACCTTGCAAATCAAAGTAGCCTGAGTTTATCGGTTAGTGCAAACATACCAGTTACCAAATGGTGGAGAGCCAACATTTACACCAACGTTTTTCGCAACCAGTTTAAAGGTGTAGTAAATAACGGACCTATTGATGTAAGTGGTACAACAGGCATGGCAAATTTCTCTAACTCATTTACTTTTAAAAAGGGATGGGGTGCTGAAATAAGTGGTTTTTACAGAACCAAATCAATTGAAGGAACATTAGTGGCAAACGATATGGGTGGTGTAAACGTTGCTTTCAGCAAGCAGGTATTGAAGAAGAAAGGAAGCCTGCGTTTAAACATTCGCGACATTTTATATACACAACAATTTAGTGGGTATAGCAAATATCAAAACATAGATGTTACCATCAAAAATTCAAGAGATAGCAGGGTAGCCAACCTAAGCTTTACCTATCGCTTTGGTAAACAACAAAACACCCCTCAGCGTAAAAAAGGTGGGGCCGGCGATGAGCAGGACAGGGTTAAAGTGGGTGGAAATTAGTTGTAAAAAGAATGGTCATTATTTTTTGAAAAGGTATTTTTCCAGCCAAATAAGCAACGTTCCATTTATACATTTTAGGTTTTTTAACCAGTAACCAGCGGTAACATTTATTGTTTAATAGAAAGATATTTAGGAGGGTATTCCAACCCAACATCAATTTTTTATAGATTTTTTTCTCATGTGCATTATAAGGGAATAGGCTCTGGTGTCTACCGGGGCCTCCTTTTTTTATACCCCATCCCACTTTGTAGCCCTCAAATAATACCTTGCCTACCTAATGCCTATTCTATTTTGAATAACTGTTATCCTGCAATTATCTTTACCAACTTCTTACCAACGCCTCAATATTTTAAAACCAACGTATGCCTACATTCGATATTACCAGCAAGGTGGACCTTCAAACTCTTGACAACGCCATTAACACGGTAAAAAAGGAAATTGAAAATCGCTTCGATTTTAAGAACAATCACGTTTCCATCAGCCTTAATAAAAAAGATTACAAAGTTGAAATTGAGGTAGAAAGCGAAATGAAGATGGACCAGGTAACTGATATTATCATTAGCCGAAGTATGAAACAAGGCATTGCACCTGAGTCGTTTGATTTCAGCAAAGAAGTTTACCCAAGTGGAAAGATTGTGAAGAAAGAGGTATTGGTTAAAAATGGCATTAAACAGGAAGATGCTAAAAGGATTGTGAAAACAATTAAAGACAGCGGCTTAAAAGTACAAGTGCAAATAATGGATGACATTGTAAGAGTAACCGGTAAAAAGATTGATGATCTGCAGGAGGTAATTGCCCTTTGCAAGGGTGCCAACTTGAATTTGGCTTTGCAATATGTTAACATGAAAGCTTAAAAAGAAAAATTGAACGTCAATTACTTTTGGATAGAAGCATTTGATCTGCTACTTTTGCACGTCGAAATCAAAAAACTGCATGGCAAATACCATGCTCCTTAAATAAAAAAGTATGAAACAAGGTATCCACCCCGAAAATTATCGTTTAGTCGTTTTTAAAGACATGAGTAATGGGGTTAGCTTTTTAAGTCGTTCAACAGCAAATACCAGAGAAACTGTACAATGGGAAGATGGTAAAGACTATCCAATTATTAAATTGGAAATTTCTAATACTTCTCATCCTTTTTATACCGGCAAAAACATGTTGGTGGATACAGCAGGTCGTATTGACAAGTTTAAAAAGCGTTACGCTAAAAAATAAAACTGGTTACCCGGTTATTAGAAAAGCTTCCCGAAAAAGGAAGTTTTTTTGGTTTAGGTATATTAGTAAAGTATAAACACTTAATCAATTCACCACCATTAATCCAGGATATACCTGATGGCTATTCCCCCAAATTGTGGCGATAATCCGGCATTGCCTAATAAGCTAAAGCTGGGTTGCCAGTCTAAACTCAGGTTAATGGGTGCATTTTTTATTCTATAGTCCAATCCTAAAATACCGTCTATTCCTATGTCGGCAGTGCTGTTGTATTTTTCGCGATAATTTTTCTTCCAAAAACCTACATGAGCACCTGGCCCAATATACCAACCCAATCCGGGAGCTCCGGCAAATGAATACGAATGAAACTCGTATAAACCAACCAGGCGTATACCTTGCTTAAAGAAAGTTGATTGTACTTCCAAAGCATTTTTAGGAGTAACAAACGTTTTATAACTGGCAGCCACCCCTGATGAAACTTTTACTCCAATGGCTGATTTATAGGATGCAGTATTTTCCATTTGCGCAAACACAGAAAGCGAGACTAAGAGGGATATAAATAAAACAAGTTTTTTCATTATGTAATCATTTGACCTTGTATGGATCTTTCAAAGTTTGTATTGATTGAAACAAATAAAAGGTTAAAATTCATGCTACGAAATCTATCTTATTAACTTTGCCGCTCTTTATGAAAGTGAGAACATTAAAAAAGGATAAGGTTAACATTATAACACTTGGCTGTAGCAAAAATTTGGTTGATAGCGAGGTGCTTAGCGGCCAGTTATTAGCAAACGATATTAATGTGGTTCACGAAAGTAACAGGAGAGATCATAACATTGTTATTATAAACACTTGTGGATTTATTGATAAGGCAAAACAGGAGAGTGTTAACACCATTTTAGACCAGGTTGATTTAAAGCGCAGGGGTAAAGTTGATAAAGTTTATGTTACCGGCTGCCTCAGCGAACGATATAAAAACAATCTGGAGACAGAAATTCCGGAAGTAGATGCTTATTTCGGCACAATGGAATTGCCTCAAATACTAAAACGTTTTGAAGCTGATTATAAAGCAGAACTTTTAGGTGAACGTTTATTAAGTACACCATCCCACTATGCCTACTTAAAAATAAGCGAAGGTTGTAACAGAACTTGTTCTTTTTGCGCCATCCCTTTAATGCGTGGCAAGCACATAAGCCGATCGATAGAATCATTGGTTACCGAGGCTAAAAATTTGGTGCGTATTGGTGTTAAAGAGATTATGGTAATTGCCCAGGAACTTACTTATTACGGGCTTGATATTTACAAAAGCCGTGAGCTTCCCCGCTTATTACATGCACTTGCAGATATTGAAGGTTTGGAATGGATCAGGTTGCATTATGCCTATCCAAGCAAATTTCCTACAGAGATTTTACAGGTGATTAAAGAACGTCCCAACATTTGTAATTACCTCGATATGCCTTTGCAACATGCCAGTAACCACATGCTGAAGGCAATGAAGCGGCAGATTACAAGGGAAGAAATGACCGACCTTATTCATACTATTCGTTATGAAGTTCCGGGTATTTGCATACGCACTACATTAATTGCAGGCTTTCCCGGCGAAACACAGGATGATGTTGAAGAGGTAAAAGAATTTTTGCAGGAACACCGCTTTGACCGGGTGGGCATATTCTCGTACAGCCATGAAGAAAATACCAGTGCCTACGATTTAGTGGATGATGTACCAGATGAAGAAAAGGAATTAAGAGCGCAGGAGATTATGGAAGTGCAGCAGGAGATCAGCCTTGAAAAGAACCAGGATAAAATTGGAAATACTTATAAAGTTATTGTTGATAAAAGGGAATCAGGACGCTACCTGGGCCGCACCGAATTTGATAGTGTAGAGGTTGACAATGAAGTAGTGATTAACAGCAGCAAGAGAATTGCTATAGGCAGCTTTGTAAATGTAAAAGTTACAAAGGCGTACGATTATGACCTTGAAGGTGATGTTGTGGTGTAAGTGCAGATACCTGAGGTAGTTTTATCGTTACAGGATACTTTTTAGCCAATGAGTATAAAAGATATCAGGAGGAATCATCAATTAAAATCAGGATAACTTAACCCACCGGTCATAAGATTAATTTTAATGGACACTAACTGCCAGTACATACCCTACCAACATACAGGATATTTTTCGAAGATGGTTATTGATTACCTTCAACAAGACGAAAAGATCCGGCCTTTTTATAAGCACCCGGTATCAATTGAAGGCTTAAAGGGTGCCATAAAAGCCAGGAAGGCAACCCAAAATTACAGGCAGTTATTATTTTCCGTTTTACAAAACCAATACAAAGGTTTTGAACTGACCCCTACTCAACAAAATAACCTCGACAACCTGCTGCTTGATAATACTTTCACCATAACTACTGCTCATCAGCCCAATATTTTCACCGGGCATCTCTACTTTATCTACAAAATATTACACACCGTAAAATTGGCGGGTGAGCTATCGGTGCAAATGCCCGAAAACAATTTTGTTCCAATGTTTTATATGGGTAGCGAAGACGCTGATCTTGATGAATTGGGTCACGTATATATTGATGGAGAAAGGCTTACCTGGGATACCAAACAGACAGGGGCTGTGGGTAGAATGAAGGTTGACAATGCCCTCTTGGGATTAATAGATCGCATGGCCGGAAGATTGGAAGTTTTGCCTTATGGTAAAGAAATAATTGAACTATTTAAAAATACATATACCCTCGGCACCACCATACAACAGGCCACTTTACACCTTGTAAACAGTTTGTTTAATGCGGTTGGATTATTAGTTTTAATACCCGACAATGCCAACTTAAAGAGACCTTTCAACCAGGTAATCAAAAGAGAAATTACCGAAAGATTTTCGCACCAGCTTGTTGAAGGAACAGCCAAAAAAATGGGTGAACATTATAAGGTGCAGGCTAGCGGCAGGGAGTTGAATTTATTTTATTTGCTTGATGACAACAGGGAGCGTATAGAGTTTGCAAACAACCGTTTTGAAGTTAAAAGCCTGCAGCTTAAATGGACTGAGAAAGAGATCATCAACGAAGTAGATCTTCACCCTGAAAGGTTTAGTGCCAATGTTATTTTACGGGGCGTTTTCCAGGAAATGATTTTACCCAACATTGCTTTTATTGGTGGTGGGGGAGAAGTAGCATATTGGCTTGTATTGAAAAGTGTTTTTGAAGCATGTGATGTACCATACCCGGTAATCATTTTACGTAACTCCTTATTATTGGCGAGGCAATCCGAATTGCAGAAAATTGAAAACTTAGGTTTTGCTGTGGAAGACTTTTTTAAGCCGGAAAGAACCCTGCTTGATAATTTAGTCCGGAGGGATAGCCGGGAACAACTGACCATTGGAAAAGAAAGGCTGGCTATATTGGCTGCCTATACTCAGATAAAAAATTTTACAGATAAGATTGACTATACTTTGAACGATCATGTAGATGCATTGTCGGTAAAAGTTGAAAAATCGCTTTTAGAGTTAGAAAAGAAAATGCTTCGGGCCGAAAAGCAAAAGTTTCAGGCCCAGCAGCGACAAATAAAACGGCTAAAAGAAAAATTGTTTCCCCAAAATAACCTACAGGAGCGTATTGATAATATTGCTGAATATTATGCACTGTATGGAAAGGAACTGCTTAGCTCCATATTGGAAAATAGTCTGGCATTAGATGCTAAATTTACTGTCCTAACAATAAAAGAATAAGACATCTCCAGAATACTTCTGCTCAGTTTTCTAAATAAGTCTACTTCTTATCTATTTCGCCGTAAGGCGTAATTATTCTATTTTCTTTATTAATCAAAATGCAGCAATTGTTTCTAAAGCAAACACATTTGGTTAATTTTTTTTTACTTTTCGATATGTTTCTAATCAGTTTTGTGTAGATATTAATTTTTTGACATTTTTATAAATGCCTATTGTAATTTTTTGTTAAGTGGAGTATTTTGTTCGATAGAAAAACTTGTAAAAATGAAACTAATTCTATCGATTGTAGCTGTGTTCTTATGTGCAAATTCCCTGTTTGCAAAAATTTGGAGAGTTAACAATAATTCTGGTGTAAACGCCAACTTTACAACTGTGCAGGCAGCTATAGATAGCGCCAAGGCAGGCGATACAATACATGTAGAGCCTTCTTCCACAGCCTATGCCGGGGTAAGTCTTAGTAAGCGTTTAACTATCATCGGTCCGGGGTATTATTTAGGCGAGAATCCTAATACACAAGCCAATAAGCAATCCGCGGTTATAAATGGTATGACCATATATACAGGCTCTGCGGGCTCTGTAATTATGGGTTTAGATTTTGCGGCCAATACCATTAATGTTTACACAAACGATATTGTTATAAAGCGAAACAAGTTTTCTACTACCAATGGGGCAAGTTCCGATTATACCACCGGTGCAGTGGCCCTTCAATATAATTATCAGGGTGATGGCTCTCCTGTAAGAAACATCATCATCACCCAGAATTATGGGTTACGAATTGATGTCAATTATGCATCAACAGGGGTTTTGATCAGCAATAATTTCATATCGTATTATTCGTACGTTGGCGATAATACAACTGGTGGTTCTTTAACCTTGCAGGCAAATGCAATTGCCATCATTCAAAATAATGTTATTAGGCGCGGACGATTTATCGCCAACAACAGTTCCATCATAAACAACATTATGCTGGCCGGCACTTTTGAAGGTACCGGTAATCTTGTTAGTAATAATATGGGTAACAGTACCCAATTTGGTACCGCCAATGGTAACCAATCAACTGTAGCTATGTCATCGGTGTTTTTGGGTTCAGGCGCAAGCATTTCAAGCGATGGTCAATGGAGACTTGCTGCAGGCTCACCAGCTCTGGCTACAGGTTATGGCAGCACAACTCAAAACCCGGTTGATATGGGTTTGTACAGCGGTCAAACGCCTTATGTGCCTTCAGGTATTGCCGCTATTCCTGCAATTTATTTCTTCGAAAACAAACCAATAGGAAGCAATGCCGATCCTATTTCAGTAACCATTAAGGTAAAGTCAAATAATTAATTTACCAGGTTACTGATGCAGAAATAATAATAAGATTGTTGAGTTAACGGCTGCACT
>JANPPB010000295.1:0-2757 GCA_031428295.1 Segetibacter sp.
GCGTAACCGAAAGCCGCATACAAATACTGGAGCTTTTTTATAATAAGAATAATGCGTTAGAGCATAATGATATTGAGAAAATAACAGGTGAAAAATTTGACCGGGTTACTATTTATCGTACGCTTCAAACCTTTGTTGAAAAAGGTATTATACATACCATACCTACGGCTGATAATTCGGTGCGATATGCTTTGTGTAAGGATGAATGTACTGAGGGTCATCACCACGATAACCATGTACATTTTATTTGCGACAAGTGCGGAACTACCTATTGCCTTGAGGCAGTAACCGTACCCGAAGTTCGCTTGCCAAAAGGCTTTCAACCCAACCTGATAGAAGTTGTAGCATCGGGTAAATGCAAGAATTGCTAACTCTTACTCCCCCCTTCGGGGGGCGGGGGGGCTATAATTTCTCGTACAAATCTCTAAGCTTTTTTCGGGTAATAATCTGTTCCCAATTTTTGCCCAAAGCGTTTTCCCAAAGCGGTTTCATTACCATACTTACATCAATCATTTTATCAAAGTCTTCATCACTCAATCCCTGGCAGATGCCGGTTGGTATTTCAATGTTATTCTTCTCAACCATCTTTTTAAACTCTGCCACACCTTCGGGATAGTATTCTTGAAGGTGGTTCATTACAATGCAATTGCCAACGCCGTGTTTGGTGCCGAGCAAATAACTTAAGCCATAGCTAATGGCATGTGCTACACCAACCTGACTGTAGGCTATGCTCATTCCACCTGCGTAGCTAGCCATCATCAGTTTGTCATCACTCTCATTATCCCAGGTATCTTTTGTAAGAAAGACTTCGCGACAAAGCTCCAAAGCCTTTTCTCCATAGCTTTTGCTAAACTCGTTTAAGTAGGTGCCCTGCAGGCTTTCAATACAATGAATGTAACAGTCCATACCGGTATAAAAACGCTGATTAACCGGTGCATTGGCTGCCAATTCTGGGTCTAATACAATTTGATTAAAGGGGGTGAAGTCGCTGTTCATACCCAGCTTTTTGGTTGGGCCGGTTAGTACGGTAGTACGGCTCACTTCGGCACCTGTGCCACTCAGGGTTGGGATGCCAGCTTTATAAACGCCGGGGTATTTTACAAGATCCCACCCCTGGTAATCGGCTGATGAGCCGGGGTTGTTCATCATTAAACTAACGGCTTTGGCCAGGTCCATAGTAGAGCCTCCGCCAATACCTATTATGCCACTTACCGTTCCAAATTCTTCTTTCAAATTTTGAGCAAACTGGTCAACCTGTTTGGTCTTGGGTTCATAGGTAACATCCGCAAAAATTACCTGATCGTTCCCACGCAATGGTATCCTGTCGAGCAACGATTTATTGGCAGCTTCGATTCCGATTTCAAAGTGGTGATCCACCAAAAAAATCATAGGTGCACCTTCCTTTCTGTGTGGAGCTACAATTTCATCCAGTTGGTTAAAACTACCCCTGCCATACACCACATAATCCACCATTTTAAAATTGCGAAAGTTGCTCATACCGCTAAATTTTATGAACAGCGAAGTTAAAGGGTTAATGCGTTTTACAGGTAAGGGACGGGTAAACTTACCAGTTGTACAATGCCTTTGCCCGTTCCATATCTTCAGGTGTATCTATCTCAATACCCATGTATTCTGTCAGCACCATTTTTATGGGTACGCCATACTCCAGGTAGCGAAGGCATTCAATTTTTTCGGCTGCTTCAAGCGGTGTAATGGGCCAATTAGTAAACTGAAGTAAAGCTTGTTTTCTAAAAGCATAAACGCCAATGTGTTCGTAATAAATTATGGGTAGCTCTTTACTACGTGGATATGGAATAACCGACCTGCTGAAGAACAGCGCATTCATATTTCTGTCTACCGCAACCTTTACATAATTGGGGTCTTCAACAAATTGCTGTTCTTTCATTATTTGCATTAGCGATGCTACCTGTACACCGCTACCTTCTTCTCCTTCAAAAACCTGTAACAACTTTTCCAGGGGGTTCTTTTGCACAAAGGGTTCATCGCCCTGCACATTTACAACAATGTCAACTTCCATATCGGCTACGGCTTCTGCAATGCGGTCGCTGCCACTTTCATGTTGCTGCCGGCTCATTACTGCTTTGCCACCATTAGATGTTATTTCATTAAAAATGATATTGCTGTCTGTGGCCACGATCACCTCATCAAATAATTGAGTGGCAACAGTATTGTCGTACGTGTGCCTGATGATGGTTTTGTTACCGAGTACCTGCATTAATTTACCCGGAAAACGGGTGGCCGCATAACGTGCCGGGATGAGAGCAATTCTTTTTTGAGATGATGCGACGTTTGTTGAGCTCATGCTTTAAGGTAATTTCTGTGGAGTTGTTACTGTAATGTATAGCTGATAGATAAAGTTATTTTATGGGGAATGCTGGAGTCGCCCTATCTGCTAACTCACCTCCAGATGAAACCAGACTGGCGTCATCAGCAAACATTTTAGAATTAAACGGCCGCTTCAACAACTCCCCAAAATCTTCATCTTTATCATTTGGATAATACCGGTCAAGGCCATATTTAATTTGGTTGGGTGCCAGTAGCATAAACGTACCCAACATACGATCCCAAATAGCCAGTACAGCACCATAGTTGCTGTCGGTAAAAGGTTGTTTGTAATGATGGTGAACCTTATGCATATTGGGCGATACCAGCACAAAGCTCAATGCATTGTCGAGCCATTTGGGTAGTGAGATATTGGCATGAGTAAACTGGGTAGCCAGTATTAGTAAGGTTTGA
>JANPPB010000296.1:0-2363 GCA_031428295.1 Segetibacter sp.
ACGCAATGATCAATAATGTTTCCGCTAACTTCTGCAAGGCGGTGAACGTTTGCTTCGCGGCTACGGTAGTCGCCGCCCTTAATAGTATCGTAAAACAAACGGAAAATACTATCGCCGTCATTTTGATAATTTTTAGCAGCATTAATACCACCCTGGGCGGCTATGCTATGTGCTCTCCTGGGACTATCCTGGAAACAGAACGCTTTTACTTTGTAACCCATTTCGCCAAGCGCAGCCGCTGCCGAAGCTCCGGCTAAACCGGTACCAATAATAATGACTTCCATTTTACGCTTATTGGCAGGGTTTACCAACTTACAATGGTCTTTATAGTTGGTCCATTTACTGTCCAGATCGCCTGCAGGAACTTTCGCATCTATCATAAACCGGGAATTAATTTTTAAATTAAAAAGGAAAAAGTAAAAAGTAAAAAGGTGGAATAGCTATTTTATCACCTACTTCTAAAAACTCACTACTCACTACTCACAAATATCTATTGACTAAATAACTATTGACCAATGACCAATGACTAATGACTATTGACTAATGACTTTCGTAAACTCACTTCACCCAACCGAAATACATGCTTACGGGCATCATGGCAAAAGCAGCCGAAACAACTATTGCAAAGCCACGACCACCATATCTTAACATACCTAAATAGCGTTTGTTGTGAACTCCAATAGTTCTAAATGCACTTTCAAAACCATGCATCAGGTGATAGGCCAACGAAATACAACCCACTACATACAACAATACTACAATGGGGTTTTGAAAAACATTGGTCATTTCGGCATACAAATTATGGTACTGTTTGCCCAGTCCATTTAGGTAGTCAATCTCCTGTAGAGGCTGTACATTAAACATTCCACCAAAACGTGAAGGGATCCAAAAATGGTACATATGCATGATCAGAAATAATAACAATAGCGTACCTAACAAACCCATACTACGGCTATACCATTTACTGCCTTTGTTACCATAATTAACAGCATATTGTTCTGTTCTCTTTTTCTGGTTATTAATTGTAAGCAAGTAACCTTGCACCAAGTGAAGAATAATACCGGCAAACAAACCCACTTCCATAAGTCGTATTACCAGCATCGAACCCATAAAGTTTGCACCTGTGTTAAACATTTGTCCGTTGTCATTAGCCCAAATTGTAGCATTCAATCCTACGTGAACAATCAAAAAAGTTATGAGAAATATGCCCGTGAGCGCCATGACAAATTTCTTGCCGATGGAAGATGTGAACATTTGTTTCAAGGTCATAAAGCGAGTTTTGTATTTGAAAAAAATCGGTGTAAAAATAACACACGAAGGTCAGCAAACACATTTAGCATTTAATTATTTTACCTGCTGTACTTATGCAACAATCAATTATATGTTTGGTTTACAAGCTCTTCAATTTTATTAGGATCATAACACTGATTTTTTAAAAATTAGGGTAGCAATATACTTTGAGAAGTCAGGCAATTTTACGCTTGTTGAATTAGATATTGTCAATATCATCAACAACATACAACAGGTCGGTGAAAACCTTTTTTGCAACTTCCATCCGTGTAATATTTTGGAGTTGTTTGCATAGGATTGCTACTTTTGATTTATGCTCACAATCCTTTCAATTGTATGGAACAGTTTTAAAATGGCATTAGAGGAATTGCGTAACAATAAGCTGCGCACCTTTCTGTCGTTATTTGGAATAACTATTGGTATTTTTTGCATTATTGGGGTGTTGGCAACCGTAGATAGTTTAAAATTGAAAGTGCAGGCCGACATTAAAAGCCTTGGCAGCAATACTATATATGTAGATAAATGGTCGTACTCAAATGATGATGGCAATTCTGCCTGGTGGAAATTTATAAAACGTCCGTACCCCAAGCTGCATGAGATGGCAGATATTCAGGTACGTTCACAATTAGCCTCGGATGTTGCATATACCATACGCACTAACAGCGATTTGGATTACAATGACTTTTCGTTAAGTAATGTGCAGAGTTATGGTGTAACCGAAAATTTTAGCCAGATTGTAAGTGTACCTATAGCATACGGACGATATGTTAGCGATGCAGAATTTAAGCAGGGTTCACCAGTTGCAATCATGGGTTTTACCAATGCAGAAAATTTGTTTGGTAACCCTGAAAATGCTTTAGGTAAGCAAGTCAAGTACAAAGGAAAGTATTTGAACATTGTGGGTGTTGTTAAAAAGCAGGGAACCAGTTTTGCATGGCAATTTGATGAGGCGGTTGTATTGCCCTATTATTTACTGGCAAGTATGGTGGTGATTGAATATAACAGCCCATTAATTATGGTAAAAGGAAAGGAGAACATTTCTTCAGAAGCCCTGGTTGATGAATTAAAAGGTA
>JANPPB010000297.1:0-1624 GCA_031428295.1 Segetibacter sp.
GCCAAAGATGCCATCAGACGTAAAGTACAGGGCGAACATTCCTCTTTTACAGTAACCGGATTTAAAGAAGATACGCTGCTTACTTATGGCGATACACTCATTAAAAAACCCCTTCGGTATACCTTATATTTTACACAACAGGATTCAATAACAGGCCAACTGTTGCAACGTTCAGGCGTGGCATTATTTACCAATCGGGGAAACAGCCTCCTTTCTTTAGAAATTACAGATCAACAACCTTAGCATAACCCTCCCCATGAAAGTTCAAAGTCCGCGTTTTCTTTCTCTTGATGTATTTAGAGGCATGACCATTTGCTTTATGATTATTGTAAATACGCCCGGCAGTGGAGCCGAACCCTTTAGTCCATTAAGGCATGCAGGCTGGCATGGCTTTACACCAACCGACCTGGTGTTTCCATCTTTTTTGTTTGCGGTGGGCAATGCAATGAGCTTCTCCCTGGATAAGTATCGCTTAATTAGCAATGCTTCTTTTTTAACCAAGATTTTCAAACGTGCTGCACTCATTTTCCTCATAGGTTACCTAATGTATTGGTTTCCTTTTTTTAGGGTGAACAATGCAGGTGATATGCTCAGTGCACCTATAGGTAATACCCGCATCATGGGTGTGTTGCAACGTATTGCATTGTGTTATTTGTTTGGTTCATTAATTATTCATTACCTGTCTAAACGAATGGTAATTATTACTTCCATTCTTTTGTTGGTGGGCTATTGGTTATTGTTATTAATGTTTGGCAATGCTAACCAGCCATTTAGTTTGTTGGGCAATGCAGGGTTGTATTTAGATAAATTTTTAATGGCCGATAGCCACCTGTATCATGGGGAGGGCATACCATTCGATCCTGAGGGATGGCTAAGCACTTTGCCTGCCATAGTTAATGTGATTATTGGTTATTATGCGGGCAAGTTTATACAGGATAACGGTAAAAATTATGAGACCGTTTCAAAGATGATGCTTGCAGGTGTGGCCCTGATCTTTGCGGCTCTTTGGTGGAATATGGTGTTTCCCATCAACAAAAAATTATGGACCAGCCCATTTGTTTTGCTAACTACAGGTATTGATTTGCTTATCATATCAACCCTGATATTTTCTCTTGAAATTAAAAATTACAACAAAGCAAACTGGACCAAATTTTTTGTGATTTTAGGTAAGAACCCGCTCTTTATTTACATATTGTCGGAGGTGTTGATAACGGTGATTTATATGATACATGTGGCTCCCGGCAAAGGGCTGTTTCAAGCAATCAATACAAGTATTTTTCAGGCTATTGCGCCGGGTTCGTTAGGTTCGTTTTTGTTTGCAATAACTTATATGCTATTATGTTGGTTAGTAGGATGGTGGCTTAATAAACGAAACATATATATTAAAGTGTAAAGTGGTTGGTCGTTGGTGATTGGGTGTTGTTAGGTATTTACAATGATTATTGACTATCCGCTCATGGATAAGAAATGATCCAACCGTACAAGATTGCGAACCCGCAATATTAATGGTGCAGTTAACAACTATGATGCTATGAAACTTAAATGCGGTAACATAAATTTTATTTAAAAGCTAAATATATATTATGCTAAACAATGATGAAAATTCACGCCGGTCCTTTATTAC
>JANPPB010000298.1:0-2905 GCA_031428295.1 Segetibacter sp.
TTGGCCAGCTTTTACGAATTTAGCCAGTTAGACCGCCGCAGGCTGGCAAAAGTTACCGCACTTGCATTTTTTGTAACTGCTTCGCAAACGCAGTTATTACTGGCAGAGGCCCGTGCAAAAGGATGGATTACTACGAGTACAGCACAAGGCTATTATTCAGCCGGTATCAGGGCACACATGGAGCAGATGGCTTTATACGATGCTGCTGCTGCTGTTAGCGCACCTGCAATACAAACTTATTTAGATGCGAGCCCATTAGATGATGCTAAAGCTATAGAGCAAATTAACACACAGTATTGGGTTTCATCTTTTTTGAATGGACCGGAAGCATGGGCAAACTTTAGAAGAACAGGTTTTCCTGCATTAACTCCAAATCCTTACCCCGGTAAGTCCATAACCGGCCAATTTATAAGAAGACTAACCTATCCTAACTCAGAGATTTCAGTAAACTCAATTAATATAAAAGCAGCGATAGCTAAGCAAGGCGCCGATAATTTGGATACAAGGGTATGGTGGGATAAATAAAGCCATCCTGTTTTATTCAATTGAATTACGGTTTGTATAAATAACGGAATCATGCAGTATTATTTGGGTGTTGATATTGGTACAACCTCGGTGAAAGCCGTTGCATTTGCCCGTAACGGTAAGTTGTTGTATACACAATCGGGTTTCTATAAAATGTACCACCCGCAGCCCGACCAAAGCGAACAGGATCCCAAAGAAGTTTTTGCTGCGGTTGTGGATACCTGCAATAAAATTTTTGGGCTGATGGGCAAGGCTGCACCTGAGTTTATATCGCTTAGTTCGGCCATGCATAGCGTGATGGCTATTGATGAAAACGGCAAGCTGTTGTGCAATTGTATTATTTGGGCAGATAACCGTGCATCTGCTATTGCGGAGGGTTTACATGCTACGCATAAAGCTGAAAAATATTATAGGGCTACAGGTGTTCCGGTGCATGCTATGACACCTTTGTGTAAGCTGATGTGGATGAAAAAAAAAGAGCCCGAAATTTACAGTAAAGCTTATAAGTTTATTGGCATAAAAGAATACATCTTTCATAAGCTGACAGGCCTGTACCAGGTTGATACATCCGTTGCTTCGGCAACGGGGATTTTAAACCTGGCTACCTTACAATGGGATGAAGACATATTAAACGAACTGGATTTGGAGTCGTCAGCATTTTCGAACCTGGTGCCTCCAAAACATATTGAGCTATTAAAGCAGACAAATGGTAGAAGTGAGTTGTTATTACCCGATGGGATTAAAGTGGTTATTGGGGGCAGTGACGGAGCATTGGCAAATGTGGGTGCCGGGGCTGCGGATGGTAAAACAATGGTAGTAACTATTGGTACCAGCAGCGCTGCACGGATAGTAACCAGCCGGGTAAAAATGGATGGTGCTATGCGTACCTTTTGTTACCACATTACAGACGAAATGTTTGTGGTGGGCGGGGCCGGAAACAATGGGGCAATCGTATTGGAATGGTTAAAAGAAAACATTTTGGAAACTGATGAAAGCTATGCTGATCTGTTTGCAAAAGCTGCAACCATTAAGCCGGGTAGTGAGGGGCTGTTATTGTTACCCTACCTGTTGGGTGAAAGAGCACCGCTATGGAACTCCAATGCAAGGGGCGTATTTTTTGGTCTTGATATCAATCATAGCAAAGCGCATATGATACGGGCCTGTATGGAAGGGGTGATCTATGGTATTTACAGTATTGCAAAAATATTGTTAGAGAACAGAAAGGTTAAGGGCATTTATGCAACAGGAGGATTTGCACAAAGCCCTTTGTGGTTACAAATGCTATCGGATATGTGCAACATGAATGTGTCGGTTACCGGTGCTGTTGAAAGTTCGGCGCTTGGTGCAGTAATGGTGGGCATTGAAGCTTTAAATCTGGAGCCGTTGCCGGTTACTCCTTTTGTAACGGACTATGCACCCATTGCTGAACATCATTTGATCTATAAAAACAACTTTGAAAAATTTGAAAGCATTATAGCTGCGCTTGAACACATGTGGGAAGCTACACCAGTTATAAAACCGGAACCCATACAGGTTTAACTATTTTGAATAAACGATAAAACGCCACTATGAATCTACGATTGCTAAGTTTTGCCTTACTGAGTTTTGGTTGCACAACTTTGCTTGCACAGCAAGTAACAACCACCAGCGAACAAATTAAAAATTATACCTCCGAGTACAAAGGAGAACGCTCCGCCGATGGCCGGCCAAGAGTGCCCGATATTATTGTTGAACGGTTACAACATGCCACCCTGGAGCAGGTGTGGGGTTACATGGAACGTAAAGGCTATCGCAACCAAATTGAAAAAGATTGGATTATTTTAAAGCCGGGAGAAACGATGACTGGCAGGGTAGTAACAGCACAGTTTATGCCTACCCGCCCCGACCTTGACAGCTTTGTTAGAAGACAGGGAAGAAAAGAAGGTCTATCTCAGAGAGGCGGTATCAATATATGGCCTATCGACATTTTAGCTAAAGGAGACATCTATGTTGCCGATGGTTTTGGCAAGGTAAAAGATGGTACTTTAATTGGATCCAGCCTGGGTAATGCTATCTATGGTAAAACCGGTAAAGGGGTTATTTTTTATGGATCGGTAAGAGACATGCAGGAGCTAAGGGATACCAAAGGTTTCAATGCCTGGGTAAAGGGCCATCACCCATCGTACATAAAGGATATGACGCCAACTTCCATCAATGCGCCAATACGCATTGGCGAGGTAACGGTGTTTCCGGGCGATGTGGTTTTTGCAAATGAGTATGGCGTTGCCTTTATACCAGCCCACCTTGCCGAGGCCCTGGTAAAAGCATCCGAGCTTACCGGCCTGAGAGATGAATTTGAAAGAGTGTTATTGCAACAAGGCAAATACCCTTCGGGTGAAGT
>JANPPB010000299.1:0-6924 GCA_031428295.1 Segetibacter sp.
CCAAACCGTTCCATCATTTTTTCTTTAATGCTCTCAACCGTGCGTGAACTAATGTGCATTTTCTCCCCAATTTCTATACTTGTAAACTCCATGCAGATGTAATTCAAAACGTTTCTTTCCTTCTCTGAAACATCAAGGGTAGTGTTGAGAGAAGGCAGTGTCCGGGATTTATTGTGAGATTTTTTTAACAGGATGCGATTTACAAAGTTATTCAGGTAAAAACCTTTGGTCACCACATCGGTGATGGCTTTTTTTATCTCGCTGGGGTCAGTGCTTTTTAATAAATATCCATGAGCGCCATTCTCCATCAGGTGATTAACAAAGCGTTCATCTTCGTGCATGGTCAAAACGATCACCGAAATGTGGGGGTAGAGTTTGCTAATTTGTTTGGTGGTTTCAATACCATCTTTAATCGGCATTCTTAAATCCATCAAAACAACATCAGGCTGGGCCTGCGAAATTCCATTCAGTAGTTCTTCGCCATTTTCGGCTTCTAATACAAATTTCAGGTTGCTATAATGGCGCAATGAAAGTATTACGCCTTTTCTAAAGATTTTATGGTCATCCGCAATTGCAACTTTAATCTCTGCCATACATTACAAAAGTAAAAAATCAGCTAAAAAATACGATCTACCTTTCATTTTCATCTTTAGGAATATCAATGGTCACCTTAAAAAAAGACTGGCTGCTATCCTGTTCAAACAAGATCTCACCTTTGATAACCTTCAGGCGGCTCTGAATATTTTTTAACCCAAGGCCAACATTACTTTTGCCAAGTTTTATAAAGTCTTCATGGGTAAGTCCCCTGCCATCATGGTGTAACCTGATTAGCATGTTTTCGCTTCCATTGTGCTGTGTTAAATGGATGAAACTTGCATTGCTATGTTTTAAAATGTTATTTACCAATTCCTGAATAACTCTAAAAACCAGCAATTCTTTCTCAGCCTTTAACCTCATTTTATAATCATGAAAACGGCAGTTTACATTCATTGAGCCTGAGCCGTTGATCTTTTGAAAGAAATCGTTTACTGCACTTTCTAACCCAAAGTTTTTAAGCGTTGGTGGCATCAGGCTGTGCGATATATTCCTGACTAGCTGTATGGTTTCGTCTATGATTTCTTTTGCACTAAAAATGGACTGCAGCTGGCTAGCTTTGTCCTGATTAACAAGGTTTTCGTTCAGGTATAAGCGTGCAGTGGCTAAGAGCGGGCCTGCATCATCGTGCAAATCCGCAGCTATACGCTGCCTTTCTTCTTCCTGCAGCTTTATAGATGCACTCAACAAAACCTTTTGTTGTTCGGCCTCCATGTTTTGCATTTTAACCTGGTAACGTATAACCCTCCTTTGATGAAAGATAATAAGAATTATAAAAGCAATTGCAAGAAAACACATGACAAGAGTACCCAAAAACATCGGGGAAATTCCATTCAATTGTAGTAGCGGCATACCGGGTATAAAACAGACTTTAGGTTAGTTGAAATTTTTTCCTTTGTTGTATGGTATTTTTCATACACATAGCTATTGATAACAATATCGATTTCGGGAATAGAAAAATATAATTAAGCACGTAATCGTTTTGTTGTTCTGACTTAGGCAATGTATTAATATATAAAAACAGGAATAATGTACCGGCAGAGTAAATAAGGTAAGAACAGACTACCCAGAACTGTGATTTCTTTTGAAATTCCAGGTTGTCCGGCTTGCTGATTTCTTTAAAAAAGTAAACAATCGATAGGAATATTATGAGAATGTTCTCAATAACGGCACAAACATCCAGGTAGCGCGTACTGCCATCTATTTTGATATAATAACCAAAGAAAACGATTATATAGACCAGGCTGATAAAAATGATGATGGACCGGTGAAGAATAGAAGTAAGGATGACGTAAAAATATCCAAACAATAAAAGAGATTCTATTAATATAAAAAGGTTATAAATTGAATAATTGGCTTGACCTATTTTGGCTAAATAAAGGGAGTATAAGTCGGCTCCAAACCCGATTAATAATAAAAAAACAATAACCCGTAATCCTTTATCATTTATTCTTTTAAAAAGAAACAAATAAAAAATTACGGGTATTATACCAACAATGTAATAATATTCCTGAATTATTTTTAACACTATAATGGGTAGAGTTTAGCCCAAATATATGTATTAAAACTTCAAACGACCTATGCCCAACCTATTATTGTGGTAGTGTCAGTACCGCAGTATGGTGGGCAATTACGCGTTTTGTCTGCAACAATGCCCTTGTTTTTTATTATTTCTCCATTTTCGCCAATAGTAGTGTAGTTAATAACGTTATCGCCGTTAGCATCGGTACCTACCAGAACCAATTGTTTAAGTCCGATTTCGTTTAAAGCATGAAACATTCTTATGCCCACAACACCAGGTTGTGCCAAAATTGCTTCAATGAGGTTACGACCCATAAAATGAGCGAGTACGTCATCCTGGTTTTGATCATAATACGTTTTGATCATTTTGGCTCCTTTTTCGTAGCCAATGTCTTCGCCAACCCCGGCAGAGTAGCCTTTTGGTTGTTCAATTACTTTTCCTTTTACTACAATTAATTCGGTGTTTGTCATTGTAATGTGTTTTAGGGGATAGATTTATAATAAGTTAAATTTCACTGGAAACAATTTTATCCACAAGGGGTCGGTTGATATGCAGAGATTGTTTATTTTAACTTAAAATATTGAATTATAATTATTTATATAGTAAAATGCCTGTTCAGTTGATTTATAAAAATAGTATAATTTCTATAAATATACCGTAAAATTACTATGCTACTTTATCTGATTTTTCCTGTTTATGGAGTTTTTTTATAGTAATCTTTCTCGTAATTTTCAATTTATCCAATTTATGTTAAAGGTAAAATCTTTTAGAAATCGTTCTTACCTAACCAGTAGTAATCTAAATATTCTATAAATGCCTGATGAAAAAATAATAAAATTGGCCCTGGCTGATGACCATAAAATTTTTAGGGATGGGATACGAATGGCTTTAAAAAACCGGGAATTTATAAAGATTCTATGGGAGGCCGATGACGGTAAAGACATGATGCATAAAATGAAAATCAAAATTCCTGATGTGCTTCTGATGGATATTCATATGCCCGAAATTGATGGCATCAATGCCATTCAGTTGTTAAGAAGGGAGTATGAAGATGTAAAAATCATTGTGCTAAGCATGTATGATGATAACGAAATTATTACCCGGATGATGGAATATGGAGCCAATGCTTTTCTTGCAAAAACAACAGATGCTGATGAGATTTACCGGGCAATCCTGGGCTGTATGAACAACGATTTTTACTTTAACGACCTGGTAAATTCAGCAGTCTTATTAAAACTTCAACAAAAAAGATCTGTCCGCCGGTTTTATCCTAACACAGTCAAATTCAACGAGAAAGAACTGAAAATTCTTAAGCTCATTAGCGAAGACAAAACTACAGAACAAATATCAGAAGATATTTTTCTAAGTCCCCGAACGGTTGAAACCATCAGGCAAAATATGAAAATGAAAGTAGGCGCTAAAACCATAGCCGGACTGGTAATGTATGCTATAAGAAACAAGCTTTTAAATTAACTGGGTCAACTTTTACTTTTCCTAAATTTTATGTTTGTTGTGTTAAACGGGCAAACCCTGCTAATATAGCAAGGTTTGACTTTAGTTTTACCGCTTAAGCGGTTTTCGTAGAATAGTTGGAAAGATTTCCATTAGCAGTTTTGAGACAATTTGATAGAAAATTTGGATTGTGATGTATCAACACAAATGTAGTTACTAAGCATGCCCTGGTACTGAGGATATACACTCATTTTTAAGCTTACGGAAACCAGAAACCTCCATCGTATTTTTACTATATTTCAAAGGTCGATAAAAGCCATTGTTTACCCCGTGTTTTGAACTTATCATTTTTTTTATGCGAAAATGATTCTCCCATCAATCCTTCCCGGATTATTATTGTCAATTTAATTTGCATATCAGGTTCTTTTAAAGTGTACCGGCTGACCTTGAAATATTGAACTAAATGGAGCTTTAAATGTGGATAACTGATTAAGGTATCTGTTTAGAAATTTAAAAGTGCATCAACATGTAAACCATTCTACGGTACATAGTATATTTTCTAATAAATTTGTGTATTATGACGTTCTATAACACGTTTTAAATCGATCTGTTTTTACATATTCCTGCAAGATTCAACAGAAAGCATACATGAGCATTGAAACCAAACAAAAAATAAAAGTGTTGATTACTGACGACCATGCCTTATTTAGGGCAGGTGTAAAGTCAACCTTGTCGCATTACCCCGATATTGAATTTATGGGTGAAGCAGAAAATGGAATGCAACTGTTAAACCTTGTAAAGTTTTTAACTCCTGACGTTATCCTTCTCGATATTCAAATGCCAATCATGGATGGCATTGCCACATTGCCGGAAGTAAAAAAGATTTTGCCTGATGTAAAGATCATCATGCTTACTATGAATGATGATGTAAGTATGATAAGCCGCCTAATGGAAATTGGAGCCAATAGCTATCTTACCAAGAACAGCGACAGCAGTACAATATATGAGGCTATTAAAACAGTACACACCAAAGAGTTTTATTTTAATGAGTATACCAATAAAGCTATTTTAAATGGATTGCGAACCAGGCGGGTGCAGGAACATGCCCATGTAGACGAAGCTGAATTAAGCGAAAAGGAAATGCAGGTGTTGCGTTTAATGTGCGATGAAAAGAGCACAAAAGAGATTGCCGAAATTGTTGAGATCAGCCCCCGTACTGTTGAGGCCATTCGTGACCGATTAAAATTGAAAACAGGTGCAAAAACAACTGCAGGTTTAATATTGTACGCTGTTAAACACAATATTGTAGAAGGATAAAAGGCCTTTTTATAAGGAGAAAGCCCGGCAATAGTCGGGTTTTTTGTTTTTATTTGAAAGATGTCTACCCACGCTGTACTTAATGGAAAATTTGTAAAGGAAGAAGCAATTTGCATATCGGCCAATAACCGTTCTTTCAGGTATGGCGATGGTTTTTTTGAAACCATTAAAATTGTTAGTCAAAAAATAGTTTTGAGTGATTATCACTTTTCACGGTTATTTTCTTCATTAGCCTTATTAGGCTTCGAAATACCTTCTATATTAAACGCAGGTTACTTTCAAAACCTTATTGAGCAACTAGTCATAAAAAATAATCATCAAAAACTGGCGAGGGTTAGAATAACTTTTTACAGGGGAGATGGAGGATTGTATGACCAGGTAAGCAATTATCCCAATCATTTAATTCAAAGCTGGCCTTTAGAAACCTCAATAAACCAGCTAAATGAAAATGGGTTGGTAACAGATGTATACACCAAAGCACGTAAGGTAAGCGATGAGTTTTCATCAGTAAAAAGCAATAATTTTCTCTGCTATGCAATGGCAGCATTGTGGGCCAAATCTCAAAAATTAAACGACTGCCTTCTTCTCAATCCATATAATAATATTGCAGATTCAACCATAGCCAATATTTTTATTGTTGACAATGGTATTATTAAAACTCCTCTGTTAAGTGATGGGCCGGTAAGCGGGGTTACTCGTAAATACCTCCTGGAACATTTGCCTGATATAGGTTTGCAATGCATAGAAACTTCGTTAACAACGGCCGATATAAGTCAGGCTTCCGAAATTTTTTTAACCAATGCCATCTCCGGAATTAAATGGGTGAAAAGTTTTGGGGATCAACAATATACAAACACATTATCGGCACACATCCACAAGCAATTGATCCGGCCAATTTTTGGGATGTAGAACCTTTATAGTTAAATCCTGTTACATTGAAAAAGTTGTTGCATGACCATTGAAGTAAATATTGTTTGGTTTAGAAGAGACTTGCGCTTAGAGGATAATGCAGCCTTGTACCATGCGCTTAAAGCTGGCAAGCCAGTGGTTCCCATTTTTATTTTTGATAGAAATATTTTGGACCTGTTGGAAGATAAGGCTGATAGGAGGGTAGAGTTTATAAGAGCAGCCATCCTTGAAATGCAGGAAGAACTTGTAAAGCTGAGTAGCACCATGGAAGTATATTATGGATTTGCCGCTGAAGTATTTGACCAACTGAATAAAAAATATAAGGTTGATACCGTATTTACCAATCACGATTACGAGCCGTATGCTACTGAAAGAGATGGGGAAATTAAAAAGGTGTTACAGGAGCATGAGGTAAAGTTTTCAACATATAAAGACCAGGTAATTTTTGAGAAGGATGAGGTGTTGAAAGATGATGGTACCCCTTACACGGTTTTTACCTCTTACAGTAAAAAGTGGAAAGCCACTTTGCAGGATTTTTATCTGAAAGCCTACCCCTGCAATCAATATTATAAGGCTTTTTACAAGCAGGCAACATTGCCCATACCCATACTGCAGGATATGGGTTTTCAGCCGGTTGATCAACCTTTTCCTTCTAAAATGTTACAGGAGGACCTTATTAAAAAATATACTGAAAAAAGGAACTTTCCTGGTAACGAAAACAGTACTTCGAGGCTGGGCGTTCACTTACGTTTTGGAACCATAAGCATCAGGCATTTGGCTACTATTGCTAAAGGATTGAACGAAACCTTTCTGAACGAATTGATTTGGCGGGACTTTTACCACATGATTCTGTGGCACTTTCCACGGGTTGGTAAGGGTAAAGCATTTCGCACTGAATATGAGCACATCAAATGGCGGGATGATGAAAATGACTTTAAACATTGGTGTGAAGGAACAACCGGGTATCCCATTGTTGATGCGGGCATGAGGGAGTTAAACAACACCGGGTTTATGCATAACAGGGTGCGAATGATTGTCGCATCTTTTTTAACCAAACACTTATTGATAGACTGGCGATGGGGAGAAGCTTACTTTGCCCAAAAGCTGTTGGATTTTGACCTGGCAAGCAA
>JANPPB010000300.1:0-5563 GCA_031428295.1 Segetibacter sp.
TTCTATCCAAAATATACATCTCCTCTAAACATACCTACTGATGCCAGCATGCTAAAAGTTATTACCTACAGAGGTGGAAAACCAATAGGAAAGCAAATTGATATGCCGGTAGCAGAACTTAGGAAAAGATTGAAAGCTTAACGTCTGTGACTTTATTGCACAAAAAAGAGGCTGTCTCAAAACTAATGAGACAGCCTCTTTTTTTGGATGACTATCAGAAAGTGAAAGACGTTTAAGCGATCAAAGGGAGCCAGCTTTAACAGCCTCTTTTTATACACTTTATTTAATTCTATTGAAAATTAAAATATTGACTTGGCAGTTTTTAACTGGGCAAGTTCAGGGTCCATTCTAATGGCTTGCTCACAAAAAGAAATGCCCTTGTTCTTATCTCCCTTTTTCTGGTAAGCTACGCCTGTCATAAATAAAGCACGGCTATTCGAAGGGTTATTTTCGAACACTTTGTAGTAGGTGTCAGCAGCCTGTTGAAATTTTTCTATTTTAAAATAAGCCTGTGCCACCTGAAACAAAATGTCGCTGTTTCCCGGTTTATTTTCTAAAACCTTGTTTAATATCTCAACACCTTTCTCAATATTGGTTCCCAAATAAGCGAGGCCAAGATTTTCGTAAAAACCCAGGTCAGTTTTGTACCCTTTCCCGGCTGCAAGCTCAAAATATTTAATTGCTTCAGGCTCGTTATTTATGGTAAAATACAAAAGGCCCAATTCGTAAATCAATTGTTTATTGTTGGGATCGAGTTGAAGGGTTTTGTTGTAGATGGCAATAGCCTGTTTGTAATCGTTTAACTCAATGAGCACTTTGCCAAGTAATGTTACCGCTTCAACTTGTCCAGGGTTTTCAGCCACTGCCTCGCTTAGTAAAATTTTTGACTGACCATAATTTTCAAGTTCGTAGTACGACTTGCCTAACATGTATTTGACGTTGCCTTTGTTTTCATTTTGCAAAAACTTCTTACCATACATGACTACATCGTTCCATCTACGGAGTAAAAAACTTACCTCAGATAATTTTTGAAGGGCGACAGGATGGTTAATATTACTTTCTAACACGGTTCCATATTGCTCAATCGCCATAAAGTATTTGCGCTGGGCTATTAGGTAATCGCCATAATCTATGTTGAGGTTTTTGTTGGAAGGATCAAAGTCTATAGCTTTTTTAAAGCTTTTATCTGCATCAATAAACCTGGATATTTTGCTAAACTGCTGAGCTTTTTGTAAATAAAAAGTAGCGCTGTCTGAATTGGCTGGTGTAGCAAACAAAAAGTTTGTGCTTAAAAGGCCTGAGATAAGGAAGAAGGAATATTTGCTCATTATTCAAAAAAAGATTTGGGGGTTTAAAATTTTCCCAAAAAGAGACTTTTATTTTATCATTTCCAAATCGTGTTAAATATTAACTCCCACATCCTCAGTTATTCATGCCTCTATAAAATTCTCAAAACAATAATTAATAAAAACGTTTCGCCGACTGATTATAGTATTGAAAAATCGTAAAAAAATCTTAGTGGCTCTTAAAGATTTGAAAATGATAAAGGCTTGGCCGACATATTTAACTTGTTTTTGAACAGTCTTCCCATGTCAGGAAAATTCTTCCCAGGAAGTGTTAAAAACTAAAAAAAACTCTATCGAGCAAACTATAGAAGTTTTGGAAGAAATAATAAACACGCTCAAACCTCGTTTGATAGCTTAAATTCTTTTAATATTATCTTATTGTTAATTTTCTTAAATTCAATATCGAATAATCAACATTGTTTTTTAAACGCATCATATTATCAATCCTTTTTTTATGCAGTCTTTCTGCATCGGCTCTTCATGCCGAAATCAGAAACAACACTTTGGTTGTAAATTTTTATGGCGATAGCATTCCTCTTCAAATGCAAGAACCTCCTGCATTTGGCGATCAAAACAATTTAAGCGAACCAGCTATTATCAATTTTTATAAGGGATTAAGGGAGCAGGGGTTTATTACTATTGTTGAAAATCTGGTAGCGTATAAGAAGGAACACCAATTAGACGATTGGTTATACTATCAGTTAATCAGAACTGTGGCAGGAGCCATAACTCCCAAAGCAGCCAATTATCATAAGTACACATTAATGAAGTGGTTTTTGTTGACACAGTCGGGATATGATGCCACGATCAGTTATTACAACAAAAAAATGCTGCTTTATATACAAACCGATGAAGAAGTATTTGAGGTTCCCTACCACATGAAGAATGACAAACAGTATGTGTGTTTGAACTATCATGATTATGGAGAGATAGATTTTAAGAAGGAAAGTTTTAAGGAGGTAAAAGTGGAACCTGGAAAATCATTAACAGCCTTTACTTATAAAATAACCCGCTTGCCAGAGTTTAAACCCGAAAATTATGCCGTTAAAGAACTGCAATTCGACTATGGTCAGCGTGATTATCATTTTAAGGTTTTGGTAAATGACCAGGTTAAAAAGATTTTTGCCAACTATCCGGTGGTAGATTATTCTTTTTATTTTAATATTCCACTAAGCAAAACAACCTACAGTTCGCTAATACCCTTGCTTAAGAAAAATGTAAAGGCAATGAAACAGGCCAATGGTGTTGATTACCTAATGCGTTTTACCCGCTATGCCTTTGCATTTGAGACTGACACAAAAAACTTTGGAAAGGAAAAAAGACTGTCACCTGAGCAAACTTTACTGTACGAAAACAGCGATTGTGAGGACCGTGCAGCTTTCTTCTTTTATTTAGTGAAGGAAATATATGATCTGCCCATGATCGTGCTCTCCTACCCCGAACATATTACCATAGCCGTGCAATTTTCAAAACCGGTAGGCAATCCTATTTATTATAAGGGTAACGAGTATTCAGTTTGCGAGGCTACTCCTCAGCGGCAGGATCTTAAACTAGGGCAGTCCATTCCGCATCTTAAAAAAGTACCCTTTGATGTAGTTTATGAATACAGGCCCCAAAAGTAGTATGCCCGCTTATGATCTTTTACCCCGGCGAGTAATTGGTTTGCCGTATTTCTTTTTCATCTCGTCTCTCCTGCTAACCTTTTTATTTATTTTTTTATTTTTAGCCGACTTTTCATGAAACGAAGGGCCAACATCTTCTCTTGAAGGCAATTTGATATCAACTTCTCTTACAAATGTTTTAGGCATCTCATCCGCTGTAAGCACTGTTGAAATTTCCACTTCAGCAGGTACATCTTTTACTTCAACGCTCATTTTCATTAAGGACTCTACGGCATGTAACAATGGTTGTTCTTTCTCAGTAATAAAAGTAATGGCAATGCCCTTTTTATCAGCACGACCGGTACGGCCTATACGATGAATATAATTTTCGGGTATTACCGGCACATCAAAATTAATAACATGACTTACTTCGGCAACGTCTATACCGCGGGCCACAAGGTCGGTAGCAATTAAAAAACGGGAGGTTCCATTTTCAAAGTTTTTAACGGCATTGAATCGAAAATTCTGGTCTTTATTACTGTGAATTACTCCGGCTTCACCGGGAAATTTTAAGGATACAATTTCAAAAATTTCATCCGCCATTTTTTTTGTTGCAACAAAAACCAGCACCTTATTCATTGCGCTATCATTACTCAACAACCAGGTAAGCAGGTTAATTTTTGTATGAAAGTTTGGTACATGATATCCGCTTTGCTCAATGCCTTCAACAGGAGTGCCAGTGGGGGCAGCTTCAATTTTTATGGGATCGTTAAAGTAGGTTTCAATCAATTGTTCCACTTCATCAGTAAGCGTTGCAGAAAACATCAGGTTTTGCCTTCGTTCGGGCAATAAGTCTAATATATTTTTAAGTTGCGACCTAAAGCCAAGGTTCAACATTTCGTCTACTTCATCAATCACCAATTTTTTAATCGTCTTTGTTTTAAATGCACCTGCCATTGCCAGGTCGTACAACCTGCCCGGAGTTGCTACCAATACATCCATCCCTTCTTCAACTTCTGCTTTTTGCGTATTCATATTGGTACCCCCGTATACACCCTTTACAACAAGATTGGTATAGGCCGATAATTTTTTTATGGTTTCAACCACTTGCGCTACCAGTTCCCGTGTTGGCACCACAATGAGTATTTGTGGATCCTTAACCTTCTTAAACTCCCACAATCGTAACAGGGGTAACAAATAAGCAATGGTTTTACCGGTGCCGGTTTGCGCAATACCACAAACATCAGCACCCGACATTACTACCGAAAAAACTTTTTCCTGTATGGTGGTAGGTTTGGTAAATCCAAGGTCGGTTAGGGCATTTAAAAGAGGGCGGTTAAGATTCAGGTCTTCAAAAGTCATAATATAAAATGATAAAGCGCCAAAGGTAACTACTTAGCCGCCGGGGGCGTATCACCCTTGAGTTTCTATAAATTTGTAATTAAATTATTTAAGGCTGATAAATAAATGCCCTACTTCTAAAAGTTAATAATGCGTATAATTTTTATACCGGGTTTAGGGGAAGATGAAAAGGTATTTGAAGCCGTTATGCCACTGATTGATGGAGAAAAAATGGTATTAAATACCTGGCATTTACATGGTGATATACCCAGGGGAAAAATCAATGCGATTGACATGGCGGAGGAAACCATCGGTCGGTACAACATCACCAAAAGTGATTTGTTGATCGGTCACTCTATGGGTGGATTAATAGCCTTGTATATTAAGCAAAAAACCGGGTGCAAAATAATACAGGTGGCCTCCTACACCCATCACGACAGGGTGATTGTGCCTGTATCTAACCACCAAATTATCAGGTTGGCAGTAAAGTATCGCTTATTTTTTAACCCTATTATACGTTGGTTGGTTCTAAAAATTCAGTACAACTCAAAACCTTCCAAAATTTGGGTAAAATATTCTTTCAATCTGCTGAAGAATGGTAACAAAAACAATGTGATCAACCAGTTAACCGTTGCCCTTACTCCCATTAAAACTGAAAACAAAGTGGAGCCGGATTTGCGTATACATTCTAAAAAAGATTTAATCATCAGGCCACCAAAGGAGCCATATATACAAATACCAGGCGACCATTTTTCCATACTCACCCACCCTATTGAAGCTGCTGCAGCAATAAATAATTTTATAAACAGACAGTAAAGAAGCTTGCATGGTTATATTTTATAGACCTGCTTATGGCTTTATGACATACAGTTTACCATTAAAAGTTATAATGTGGTTAACGCATTTTCCTAATGGCAAAAGTGGTTTACAACTCTTTCAATTAAGGTGATTTGTCAATATCTTTATTAACCTATTTGCATATCAATTGCTTCTGTATGTATCAAAAAGATCCAAAGGTTGATAACTATATTTTAAAATCGGCAGATGTTGCAAAACCTGTTTTACAACATCTGAGAAGGCTGGTTGTAAAAGCTTGTCCCGAGGTACAGGAATCCATCAAATGGAGCTTTCCATACTTTACTTATAAAGGTGCTATTCTGTGCAACATGGCAGCTTTTAAACAACACTGCTCGTTTGGTTTTTGGTTAGGGTCAGTTATGAATGATACAAATAAAGTGTTACAAGGTGAGGAGAAAAACGCCATGGGGGATTTTG
>JANPPB010000301.1:0-4353 GCA_031428295.1 Segetibacter sp.
ACTCAACGGCAAGATGACCCCAAAGAGCGGATCTACCGTATGAAACAATTGTACCAAAATATAGAAGGTGTTGTACTTTCAACTTCGGTTAAAGTATAAATAAACGGCAAACAATTTAAAATAATTAAACATGGATGCTCCCGTAAAAGTTGAAGTGTTGCTGAATGCCCCGGTTGAACGGGTATGGAGTGCAATCACTGATAAAGCAGAAATAAAACAATGGTATTTTGATTTGGAAGAGTTCATTCCTGCAATAGGATTTACTTTTTCGTTTTATGGAGGAAATGACCATACAAAATACCTGCACTTATGTACGGTAATCGAAGCGGTTCCAAACGAAAAACTTGCTTACACCTGGCGATATGATGGATACGAAGGCAAGAGTGTTGTAAACTGGATTTTGACTGAAGAAGACGGAAAGACAAGGTTAATGTTGCTTCACGAAGGCTTGGAAAGTTTCCCCGCTGATAAACCAGATTTTGCCAAACATAATTTTGAAGAAGGGTGGAAGTACTTAATAGGTTCATCGCTTCCCAAATACCTTGAGGGTAAGGGTTCAGAAACGGTTTAAATAAGTTGTTCGTTGTAGCCCATTGCTACCAATTGTTCGTAAGCTGCCCATACGGGTTCCGGTATGTCCTGTGGAATTTGAAAGCCTTTATCAGCATAAAGATGTATCCGTTGCAGGTCGCCGTTCATAATGTGAATTACCCTATCCAGCGAAATTTCTTCAGTAGCATAATCAGCAAAAGCAATCTGTGGCGAGGTGACCATGAGTTTTTTGTTAGGCCAGTGTTTTTTGAAAGTGGCAAAGCTCCTACGCTCCATATAGGGTTTTTGAACAACGATAAACGATTGGGGATCCAAACCATGTTTCTTTAGCAGGAATTGGGTAAACAATATATTCTCACCCGTATTGGTGCTTTTATTCTCAATTAGAATAAACTTTTCAGGAACACCCATAGAAATGGCAATCCTTGCAAATTTATCAGCTTCTGTTTCGGTCCACGTGCCCTCTGTTAGCCGGCCCAATCCTCCTGAAAAAATTAGCAAGGGTGCCCAGCCTTGAAGCCACAATTCAGCACCTCTTTGGGCTACACGGGTATCATGACTACCCAAAACTAAAATGCATTCCGATTTTTCAACCTCGTGGTTTACATGGTGATAATCCCAAATTATTTGTGCCAGGCCTAAGGTTGCTGCTGTCATAGTAAAGCGAAAATAAGGAGGCAGATATAAGCTCCAATAATTTTTTGCATCTATCATTTTGATCTCCTGGCTTTATCTTAAACAGGTTTCATTCGATAAAGGAATAGGTTTAGAGAGATTGGAGCAGCATACACACTTCTCTTTGCTCACCCGAATTATATATTAAATAAGACTCCAACCATTTGAAATTCTCTTTTTAATTTGATATTTTTAGCTGATCCCCATCCATAAATTATAGTATGCATTTTGACTGATGCTGTTCAGATAAATAGGTAGTCACTGCCAGGTAGGATTACTATAAATGTAAAGTTGTGGTTATTGAAGAATGGCGTATCAAATTGATAAACCGTCTTAAATGAAATTATTTAAACAATCAATAATTTTAATATGTTGTCTTATCTGCTTCGGCAATATTGTTGCACAAAAAGTGCTTACTATCTCTGAGGATAATCCTCTATCCGGCGCTTCCAAATATTGCGAAATTTTAGAAGATAAGAATCATACCATTACTTATGATAGCCTGATAAAGCATAACTATTCCTTCTACCCATATACAAAGCCATACATTAATTTAGGTATAACATCCAGTTCGTTTTGGCTTAAAATGGATGTTGTTAATACTACCAACCAACCGCTATACATAGAAGTTGGTAATACAGCTTTGGACAGTGTTGCTGTTTTTGAAATGATTGATGGCCTTATAAAAAGACATGTTTCGGGTAACTGGCAAGCCTACTATGACAGGGAATTAAAAAATACAAATTATCTTTTTCCAATAACCACCCAAATCAAAAAACCGCAGACAATTTATTTGTGGGTACGCCACACAAAGGGAACACAGTTTGTTTTATCGGTTGGTACTTTTAAAGCTTTTTATGAAAAAACGGCTCATAACAGTTTATATGCCGGCATGTATTATGGGTTGATCCTTGCTATGATTTTTTACAATCTATTTATTTATTTCTCCTTAAAAGATCCTCCTTACCTGTATTATGTATCGTATACGTTTTTTATGGGTCTTTTGAACGCTTCACTAATGGGGCATGCTTTTAAATATTTATGGCCTCGTTATCCTCAGTTAAATCTCTATGTTGATATAATTTCCATTTTTGTCGGTTTATCCGGTATCATGTTCGTTGTAAAGTTTTTGGATACAAAAAATAATACACCTTTTTTTCATAAGCTATTTAAAGTCCTTTCGGTATTATACCTCCTTAATATTATACCTATTGTATTAGGTTACCCTATGGCAGGCACTTACATAGTTGAACTGCTTTCATTGGTTGTTATCGTTTGCTTTTTCTTTTGTGCCGTCATTGCCATGCGAAAAGACTATAAACCGGCAAAATTCTTTCTCATAGCCTGGAGTTTACTCTTGTTAAGCATTATTGTTTTTATATTAAAAGATTTTGGTTTTATACCATATCATCCCATTACTGCTAATGCTTTACAGATAGGTTCGGCTGTAGAAGCTTTGCTGCTGTCGATGGCTTTAGCAAACAGGATTAATATTTACAAACGGGAAAAGGATAAGGCACAATTGGAGGCAATTGCTGCGCTAAACGAAAAAAAGCAACTGATCGTACAGCAAAATTTAACGCTTGAACGGCAGGTGGAAGCAAGAACACTGGAAATCCAAACCAAACACGATCAATTAGAAAATGCCTTAAAAAACTTAAAGCAAACCCAGGCGCAACTGATACAAAGAGAAAAAATGGCATCGTTAGGAGAGCTTACCACCGGGATAGCCCACGAAATTCAAAACCCACTAAACTTCGTCAATAACTTTTCTGAGGTTACGGAAGAAATGATTGGTGAGTTAATTGAAAAAACCAACTGGGACAGTAATGGATTGTCCTCAAAGGACACTATTGACATTCTGCAAAGCCTAAAACAAAACGTAAAGTTTATAAGTGAGCACGGTAGGAGGGCAGATATGATTGTAAAAAGCATGTTGCAACACAGCCAGCAACAAAAAGGCATGCTGGAACCCACAGAAATTAACTTGTTGGTAGATGAGTACCTTAAATTAAGTTTTATAGGTTTTAAGTCTAAGAACAAAGACTTTAATGCAAAGCTGGTAGTTGATTTCCAGAAAAATATTGGAAAAATTAATATCGTTCCCCAGGATATAGCCCGTGTTTTAATCAATTTGTTTAATAATGATTTTTATGCACTGCTCGAAAAAAAGAGCAAAGCCATTGGAGATTTTGAGCCGGAGTTATGTGTGACCACAAAGCTTTCGCAACAAATGCTGGAGATGCATATTAAGGATAATGGTACCGGAATTCCGGCTGACATTACAGACAAAATCTTTCAACCATTTTATACCACCAAGCCATCAGGAAAAGGTACGGGCCTTGGTTTATCCATTAGTTATGACATTGTTACCAAAGAGCATAACGGTGAGTTGAAAGTAAATAGCAAAGAAGATGAGTATACAGAATTTATTATCAGGATACCTGTTCAAAATAAATCTTAGAAGTAAGTAAATGTCATTAATATGAAAATGTTTAATTCGAAGAATGGAATTTTATACTTTCAACCTGAGCATATTGAAGATGTAAAAAGCCTAATTCTTTCTGCAAATGAGCATCATAAAAAGATTATTATCCAGGGTGCAAAACACTCTTTTCCGCTCTCGGATGATGTAGAGAAACCCGATGCATCCAACATCTATGTGTTGTTAACTTATCTAAATAAGATCGTTCAAGCGGATTTTGAGAAGGGCATTTTTACTGTGCAGGCCGGTTGCCGTTTGGGATATGATCCTTTTGATGAAACACAAACATCAACCCTGGCTAATTCTCTCGTTTATCAACTGGACCCTGTTAATGCTGATGGCAGCCGATCAGTGCCTCCCGGATGGTCCTTACCCGAACTTGGAGGTATTACTCATCAAACCGTAGGAGGTTTTATCGCTACAGGTTCCGCAGGAGGATCTACCAAATATGCATTTTGCGATGCAATATCAGCTATTAGAGTTTTGTATTTTGATGGGAAAGAAATAGTGGATAAAACCTTTTACAGGCCTTCAGATAAGGATGATTTGGATAACGATTTCTGGGCAGTGGGCTATGCAAACTTAGGCTTGTTAGGCTTTGTGGTTGAAGTAACCTTTACCTGCGAACGGGCATTTAATGT
>JANPPB010000302.1:0-5976 GCA_031428295.1 Segetibacter sp.
TCGGAAGAATTGATCAATGCTATTGATGGTGAGACTTGTTGTGTAATTGTAGAAACTGTTCAGGCAGAAAGCGGTGTAAATAAGCCGCCAGCGGGCTGGCTTGCAGCCATAAGGCAGGCTTGTGATCAACATGGTGCATTACTTATTTTTGATGAGATACAAGCTGGCTTTGGACGCACAGGCACTCTGTGGGCCTTTGAGCAATATGGTGTGGTGCCTGATATTTTATTATTAGGTAAAGCCCTTGGTGGGGGTATGCCGTTGGGGGCTTTTATAGCCAACAAAAATTTAATGGCTACACTTACTTACAATCCGGTGCTGGGCCACATCACAACTTTTGGTGGGCACCCGGTAAGTTGTGCAGCAGGGTTGGCGGCTATGCAATTTCTTCTGGAAAGTGACCTGATCAAAGAAGTTCAAAAGAAAGAAGCCCTTTTTGTATCAATGCTTATGCATCCATTAATTTATACCGTCAACAGTGCAGGGCTATGGCTGGCTGTGCAATTTGATAGTTTCGAAACCTGCAAAAAGGTTATAGACAGGTGTTTAAAAAAAGGTGTGGTAACCGATTGGTTTTTGTTTGCTCCAAATTGTCTTCGTATTGCCCCGCCTTTAATTATTACTGAAGAGGAAATCAGGCATTGCTGCAAGGTAATTGTTGAGAGTTGCGATGAAATATATAGTCAATTGGTCATTAGTCAATAGGTCAATGGTCATTGGGTCATTGGGTCAATAGGTCAATAAGTCATTAGTCATTAGTCATTGATTGGTATGCAGTTTGGTCCGTGGTCTTGTCATGGTTGATGTAGTTGTTCAACCTTCATTCGTGCATTCGTGGCAATTAATCTTCGTGCCCCTTTGTGTTCTTTGTGCCTTCGTGGTTCAACCTTCATTCGTGCCTTCGTGGCAATTAATCTTCGTGCCCCTTTGTGTTCTTTGTGCCTTCGTGGTTCAACCTTAATTCGTGCATTCGTGGCAATATCAACCTTCGTGGTTCAGAATTAAAACTTCAAATTAAAACTCCCAAAAACACCAAATCTCTTTACGTCTTCATTAATGGCAGGGGTTGGTAATACCCTCCATACAAAATCAATCCGCAGAAATTTAAAAATGTTGTCGACCCCTGTACCCAACTCCAGGTACATTTTTTTATTCAGGCTTTTAAACGATTGAACACCCACAAAATTGAGGGCCTGGTTAGCATTACTCAAACTGCCAATAACTCCCTTTGCCGCATAAAACTGCCTGAACTTTAATTTACGCGTAAGCGGAATAAACTTGAACAATCCATTGCCCACATTATGCTCCAGGTTAAAGCCTGCATATTGATCGCTGATGTACTCAAACCGGTTCATCATATTAAATGCATACTTGTTGTAATAATACATTTCGTTACCGGGATGTATTTCCAATAAGGGATAGGGCAGGGTACCATAAATTTTACCAGCAAAAAGATTGTAATAGACATAGCCAAAAGGCGGCGTATTAACATAATCGCTGATGCCGGCACTGATTTTATGGTAACTGTAACTGCTTTTTAAAACCCCTGCCCACCCTTTGCTATACCTTAATTGAATGATGGGCCTCTCACTGCCCAGGCTGGTTCTAAAAAAGTTGTTCTCCAAAAATTTTTCAAGGTATGCATAGCGAATGCGAAAGGAAGTTTCAAAATTATTGAGCGCTTCACCGTTAATATTAGCATTGAACAAAGCTTTTTCGGGCAGGTTCAATAATGGTTGGTATTGCTTACTGGATACTTCCAGCAAGAACGAAATGGCCTTGTTCGTCTCCTGGTAAATCTCAAAACGTTTCTCAATCAACCGCTGAAACTTGCGGGGTACGCCTTGTTTACGAATGGCAAAAGTGAGTATGTTGTCCGAAGTTGTCTGGTCGTAATAATGCTGGCCCCAGTCCAGGTCGTTGCTGTACGAGCCATACAAGTAAAATCGCGGGTTTTTTTTCGGCAGGTAAAACATCTCACCAAAGCCCTTCATTTTTTTGTCGAGAAAACCATAAGCCAGGTACGAGTGGAGGTATATTTTTTTGCTGAATTTGCCATTGGTTCCTAAATCGAACCTAATCCGGGTACCCTCCCAGGCATTGCCGCTTACCCAGCTAAACCAGGGTCCAATTTGGTATTTGCCTATATTATAATAACCGGTGCCGAGAAAATTGGCAGCATTCAGGTATTTTTTATAATTGGGCATCGATTGAATGGTATCAATCATTTTGTAAATAGACCTTTCGTTTTTAGTTAACGCATCATGTCGGCTGGTATCCCAATAGGTTCGGGATTTTTCTTCCGAAGTGGGCAGCACCACAACCTCTTCGGGCTTTTTGTTCAACGCCAGCGCATTAATAGTTGCCTTGCTGTTCAGCACCACTTGCCGGTAAGTGCTGGTCTTTCTTCCCTTAAAGCCCGTTCGTGATTTGCCCAATGGACTAATGTCTGCAACAAATTTGTCTTTGCTTAAAAACCAGGTAGTATCATCAATTAGCCGGTACTCCTGTATCAGCGTTAAATTCTGAACAAAGTTTATGTTGGCATTGCCCGATGGGCGAAGCGTAACTTTTTGAATGGCATACGAGCTGTCAACGATCCAGCAATCACCATCAAAAGTGTTTTCGCCTTGCCGCTTTGGGGTAAAGCCCATATGCACCAGGCGTTTATTGCCCAGGTATTGAGTGTCTAATAATTTAAAACGGTAGTAGTTGTTGCCATTGTCGTGAAAAGGGCTGGTAAACTGCAGGTCGAACACAGGAACCTGGTTGCGGTACACATTTACGTTTTGATAGGTTGCCCCCAGCAGTTTGGTAACACTTTCGTTTTTAATACCGCTGGTGTTGCTTGCCTTAATAACCTCACGGGTTTTGTGTGGACTTTGCTGATAAAAAAAATCGGATAATGTTTCGGTTAAAAAGACGGGTAAAAAAGGCTTGGTTTCTGTTGTATCAATGTTGTCGAAAATAAAGTTGAACGACTTAAAAATCTTTTTGTCAGCCAGTTTTTCTTTGTCCACATTATTAACGTCTAATTCCAATTTATTGTAAACCTCATAACTATAGTTTTCGTAGTTGCCCAAATCGTGTTGTTTTTTGTTTGCGATGATGCGCTTCCATAACCAAAGGGCACGGTCGTATTTTACCTTAACCACAGCATCGTTACCTACCGGGGCAATGTCCATTTTAATAGAAAGAAAAAGAGAGTCTTTAAAATTGCCAACTGCCAGTCGCAGCGGTTTATAACCAACAGAGGTAACCACCAGGGTATCGTTTGGGTTGCGCATAAACGATACCGTAAACTTACCTGCCGAGTCGGTTAATGTTCCGTTGCTGCGGTTGTTAAAAGCGATAGATACAAATGGGATTGGTTCATCGGACTGGCGGTCTGTAATAATGCCCGAGAGTGTTGTTTTTTGAGCGGACAGAAAAAGTGGTGAAATACCAGCTCCTAAAACCAGCAAGCTGATTGTAACTAAATTTCTCAAAAACATACTGCAAATTAATTTGAAAATGATGTTGGGCAGTAACAATCGCTTCTCTATATAAAAATGCAAAGCAAGGTAAATAGTTTAAATATCCCGGATGTTTAACCAGGGTGTTTTTGGTTGCTGCATTAATAAATGTTGGTTTCTACCAAGCTCCTGCAAAACATTACTGAGACCGATTTGCTGCCACACAAAATCATTTAGTAAAAACCTGTTCCAATTCATTTCGTAATTTCTTAGATGAGTGCTGCATTTTTAGGATTGGCTTTTTTGCTTGCATTGTTGATATTAATAAATTAAGTAAGGGCAACCCTTTAAAGCACACTTTCATCTTTGAAGGTTGATGATTTTTATTTAAAACACCTATGCAAAATAGATTGACCCATAAAGACCGGGTTGAGTAATGCCGGAGCATCATAGGTGTTTAATACCAATTTAATTTGATGGCGATTTTGAGGTTACTAACTTACATAAGCTTTTTACGATTTCTTTGCTTAAAGAGACCCTTATCCGCCGTGGTAGCATCTGCCGGTTTGCCGGCCGGGCTAATGAGCAATGAAAAACTACGAATACCAGTATTCTATTTTCAAAATTGATTTCTTTAAACGGTTTTATGCGGAAGATTTTTACCCTGATTTTGCGTTCTTTTATCTATAATGCTACAGCAGGCAGGGCAATGCTTTTGGTGTTTTTGCTTGGGTTGTTGGGGGGGAAGGGATGGGGGCAGGTGAGTATAACCAGCACTGGTACAGCGATTACTCAAAATTTTGATGGAATTGGGACAAGCGGAACCGCTTCATTGCCAAATGGGTTTAAATTAGGATTAGACTGGAGTTCTGGAACGACAGCTACTACTTTAACTTATGGTTCTACTGGTACGGGGGCTGTAACCAGTTCTTCTACAGGTGGAGCAATAAATTGGGCTAATGGTGTTACAGCTTCTTCAACTGATAGAGCAATAGGTTTCTTAACTAGTGGGAGCTACATTTCTCCAAAGTCAATTGTTTATGCTTTTACTAACAATACAGGGCTAACCATAAATTCAATAAGCATAAATTTTGACTACGAAAAATACCGGTCTGGCAGCAGGCAATTCGACTGGACTTTTTTTCATGGAAATACTTCATCTCCTTCTACTTCAGCAACTGCTGGCGACCAATCCTATGGAGCAGATGCAAATAATACGGTTATTTATAATCCACCAACCACTATATCGAAAACCGTTTCGTTGACTGGTTTATCTATTGCAAATGGAACCACTTATTATTTAAAGTGGACATTTACAGGAGTAGGTGGCTCTACCAATGGTCAGGCTCTAAGCATTGATAATTTTAGTATAACTGCTGGTGCAGCATATTCCGGTGGTGGAAACATCGGCTCCCCTGGTGTGAACTGGGTAGGTGCCAATGAAAATCCTACTGCCTATATACAACCAAACAACTGTACCGGCGGAGATTATCGGGTCTTGAATTATAGAATGGTATCAACCAATTCAGGAACCCCTACCGATGGCAGGGGTCAATGGTTTACAACCATCAATTCTCAAACCAGTGGAGGAAATGTATTTAACACCAATATGCCAGGAGGTAGCAATAACGGATTTCTTTTTACTAATGGAGACGTTTGCGGTGGACCAGGGCAGTACACAAACAAATGGAGTTTTACCGGTATTGGTCAGGGAGGATTGGACCAGGTTAATCTTACATCTTATAATGCAGGTGCTTCGGCCCAGGACATGGGTTTGAACATGAGTACTGCAGGCCGGTACACCTTTGTAATGAAGGATGTAACCAATACCAATGGCCCCGCTTTTTATGTGGGCTATACCACCAACGACCCCGTTAGTATCAGTCATAATACTTCCACCCAGCAAACTGTTACTTCCGGTAACACCACCATAACGTCCACTTTAAGTGCAACTCCATCCAGCCAGGAAGTATTTTATTTACGTTACAGAACGGTTACCAACGATTTTTCCAGCGGGTCAACCACTGTATTAGGTTCAGTTTCAGGTACTACGGTCACATTTACCATTCCCGCCGTTACTCCAACCCAAACAGTATTTTATTACATACTAAATACAACCCATACTGGGTATACCGGTCTGTCAGATGTAGATAAGTCACTGGCATGTCTTAGGTTCGCAGACAATGCCGGGGCAAACTATTCGTACACCATGCCTACTTCACCCCCGGTTCTCACTATACCAACCGTATCGGGGATTACTAATACCTCAGGTGTTTTAGGGGCAACCATAACATCTAACGGGGGGTTTAGCATAGTATCGAGAGGTACTGCGTACAAAACAGCCACTGGAGTAGTGGAAACAGATAATCCACTGGCCGAAGGCGGTACTTCTACGGGGTCTTATACCCATACACGTGGTACAGGCGGTGACCCGGCGTTGTCTCCTCAAACAAAATATTATTTTAAAGGCTATGCCACCAGTACCAACAGTACAGGGTTAGGTAGTGAAAGTAATTTTTAC
>JANPPB010000303.1:0-4779 GCA_031428295.1 Segetibacter sp.
GAACCAATGATTTTAAGTTTGCCTTGCATAAGGAGGACTTTTTAGACGAAATAGGTAAGTTTTTTGGAATGCAGGATGTAAAACTAGGTTATGAGGATTTTGACAAGCATGTGGTGGTAAAAACCAATGATGAAGCAAGAACAAAACAGCTTTTGTCTGATGAAACGCTTCGCTTATTTATTGTGGCTTTTGAAGATGATTTTACGTTGAGTTTATCAAAAGATCATGAGGAAAAAGTACTTGCCTTTGAAATAGAAAAAGGGATAACAGATGTGGCTGTTTTACAAAAGATATATAATTGGTTTGTGCAATTATTGACTGCTCTTAATAAACCTTTGGCTGGGCACTTATAAGTGTAATTGTTTTACCAATACCGCATTGTTGTTTTTATAGCAAACACTTTTTTGTGTATAAACATGAACTTTGTCTGCTAGCCAAACGAGAAGCGATGGGTTCAAGCAGGCACACATTGCTTAAATCATCCATCGAAGCCGATGCCATATATCACCATTCCCAAAGTTCATACACGCAAAAATTAATCTCAACAATGCCACGGGGAATGATGGCTTAATAACCATTCATATGGCAACCAACTTTTTAAAATTGCTACGCGTCATTATATTACGAGTGCTATATTGTTTATTAGCTGATCTGTAATGCCAGACTGGGAATTGAAAAAATTAATAAAAAAGCAACTGAAATAAACTAAGCGGCTTATTATTGCTAAACATTGTGTAGATCGCAATGCTGCCCCCTTGAAATGTATTGTCTACCTGAACTCAACCATTAATTACATGGTTGCCATATGCAGAGTCGTTCAGGTAAAAAAAATCCAATAGTTAACTACGATTACCACTTAAATTAATATGCCGGTCGACAGGCATGAACGGTCTGCTGCTACGAACAACTCTAAACCAAAACAACTATGCTCCTCAAAAGCATGCTGACCCTTGTTGGGGGCTTTTTGTGTACGCTCGGTTTTACCCAAAACATTTCCCCGTCTGGTCCCTTAGCTTTTTGTGCAGGTAACACAGTAAAAATAACGGCCAGCGGAGGAAGCTCCTACCAATGGTTATTAAACGGGAACAATGTTGTAGGTGGAACTCAACCTGTTTTAGAAGTATCGGCAGCAGGCGACTACAAGGTTGTAATTAAAAGAACCAACGGCGCCGATACCACCTTGGGTCCTGTAACAGTTACCCAAAATGAAAACCCGGTAGTGGATTTTAGTTTTGCATCTCAACCGTGTACAAGATTGCCCGTTGCATTTACAAGCAATACAGCAGGTGCAGGACTAAAGTATGAATGGGTTTTTGATGATGTTTCTAGTAGTTCAAACAAAAGCACCGTACAGAATCCAACACATATTTTCGAAGGAAATTCTGGAAACAGCACCCAAGTATTCAATGTAAAATTAACTGTTACGAATAACCTTGGTTGCGTGGGTAACATAACAAAACCCATAACCCTAAAACAATCCCCTGATGCCAACCTTGGTGGTTCTGGAGCAAGGACCTATAATGGTCAGAAGTATTTTACCCAGTGTGGAAACATTGCTTCAACGATTACTTTTAATAATCCTTCATCTACAACTGCAACTAATACTTCCTATAAAATTATTTGGGGAGATGCGACGGCAGATTTTACGGCAAATTCGTTTGTAACGACTGACCATAAATACAATCTTGGAAACTTTGACTTGAAGTATACAGTAACAGGTGGAAATGGATGCGTTTCCACTTCAGACTACACAGTGTTTGTAGGAAGCAATCCAGGTGGGTCCATAAGTTCACCGTCAAGCACAGAGGGTTGCACGGGAGACGCTTTTTCTTTCCCTTTCGCAAACATAGCAAACAACCCTATTGGGACTAATTATATTGTTCAGGTTAATGATGGAACCTCCTCCGAAACTTTTTCTCACCCACCTCCTCCGACATATACACATGCATTTAATAAAGCTAGTTGTACCAATTCAGGTAGTAATTCTTTTACAGTATCATATAATATTACTAACCCCTGCAGTTCTACTCCTGGGACAATAGGAGGTATACGAATATCACAACGTCCAATTGCATTATTTAGCTTTTCTCCCAAAGACACTGCTTGCGTTAATACAAGTGTTTCATTAGTCAATGAAAGTCCTATTTTATACAATGTCACAAGTAACGGCGACTGTGTTGAGGGAAAATTCATTTGGAAGGTCTCACCTGCTACAGGTTTTTTACTACAATCGGGGAGTTCATTGGGTAATGATTTCGGAGCGACAGATCCTTCATCGTGGTTATCCGGAAGCAAGAATCTCAATCTAACTTTTACCACTCCAGGTGTTTATACGGTTACACTAAAAATAGGCGGTAATGCATTATGTGGATCTGATGAAATTGTGAAATCCATCTGTATTAACCCAGTTCCATTAGCCTCTTTTAATTTAGCTGAGACTGTTGGATGCGCTCCTTTTAAAGTACCTGTATCAACAGTTGCTAACACACCAAATTGCGGGACAAACATTTACAAGTGGTCAGTAGACTATAAGCCTACTGTGGGTTGTACGCCATCTACCTCAAACGTCACCTACTTAAACGGAACAACCGCAAATTCAAAGGAACCTGTCTTCTCGTTCAATAATCCAGGCGTTTATACAATAGGTCTAACCGTTTTGAGTCCGGCAGGAACTTGTTCTACTCTCGTTGCTGGCCAGGAGGTGCTTGTAAAAGGCAGGCCTGTAATTAGCTCACTTACGTTTAACTCTTCGATATGTGAAGGTGAAGCAATCTCACCTGTGGTCTCATCGGCATGCTATGCGACTGAAAGTACATTTAGTTGGATCTTTGATAAAGGCGTTCCAGGTGTTGCTCAAAGTCAAAATCCCGGAGCGATCACATACAATACTGTTGGCACATTTGCAGTAAAGGTTGCCGTACAAAACCAGTGTGGGATTACCGAGTCGTCAAAGAACATATCTGTCAATCCATCACCGCAGTTGACCCTTCCAAAGGATACAATAGTTTGCGGCGGCACACAGATTCAAACATTAAGTTTAAAATCAGCTAATAGCGCCACCATTACCTGGACCAACAGCAACCCCTCCATCGGATTAAAAGCCTCCGGCGCTGGAGATATCCCAAGCTTTACTGCTACCAATAACACAGGTACTCCCATCACGGCTACAATAACAATTACCGCAAAGCTTGGAAGTTGCACTACAACTACCCCCTTCAACATAACAGTCAACCCTACTCCGCCCCCACCAACTGTCACGGCATCTATAGCCTATTGTAAAGGTGATATTGCTTCTGCCCTTTCCTCTGCAACAACCGGAACCATTTGGTGGTACGACAATGCCACAGGAGGCACCGCATCAACAACACCACCGGTTCCACAAACTAACCTTATTGGTACAATCAACTATTATTTGTCGTCCGTAAACAGCAGCGGATGCGAAAGCAGCCGGTCGAAAATTGCTGTTACCATCAAGCCGGTACCAGCCATCGCAGACAGTTCTTTTACCAACCCGCTTACCTGCGCTGCCACAACCGGAAGCATTACGCTAAAAGGGTTGCAACCGAACACACCCTTTATCGTACACTATACCAAAGCAGGCAACGGTGCTACCTCTAAAACTATCAGCTCCAATAGTGCAGGAACAGTAATCGTAACCGGTTTAAGCGAGGGAACGTACAATAAAATCTATGTTGATCTTAACGGCTGTTTTTCAAAAGATTCCGGGCAGTTTTTACTTAGTGATCCTACAACGCCGCCACCTCCGGATGTTACCAGCAATGGTCCAATTTGCAGCACAAAGGATTTAAAGCTCACAGCTACTACAGCCCTTACCGGCACCGTTTCGTACCAATGGTCGGGACCAAATGGTTTTACAGATAACATCGCAACTCCTGTTATTCCAAATACCACCATAAATGCCTCCGGCGATTATATGGTCACTGTAAAACAGAACAACTGCACGTCGCTACCGGCAAGCATAAAGGTTCTGGTAAATGCAACCCCGGTTCTGTCGGGCACATCCAACAACGGACCATTATGCGATACCTCAAGGCTTGAATTAAAGACTACGGCAGCGCCTGTTGCATCAACCTATGCATGGTCGGGCCCGGCAGGGTTTACCAGCATTGATCAAAACCCGGTCATTCCAAAAGCCCTCGTAGCCAACGGAGGAACTTATACTGTTATAGCGACATCTATTGTTGGTAGCTGTGTGTCGCAACCGGCCTCAACAACCGTAACCATTAAACCTGTTCCTGTGATAACAGGAAGTTCTATCGCCAGCCCTACCGCATGTGGAACTGCAACAGGTGCTATTTCATTGCAAGGTTTGATTGCTAATACAAGCTATAATGTCAGCTATCTTAAAAATGGATCACTAACCACGAAAAGCATTATAGCAGCAGCCACTGGGACCCTGTCCATTGCCAACCTAACTGCGGCAACCTATTCAAACGTCCAGGTAAAGTTTAATGGGTGTGCTTCCAACATGGCGGGGCCATTTACGTTAGCAGATCCTAACCCGCCGGCCACTCTAACAGCACAGGCAAACGGACCACTTTGCAGCGGGAACACACTTAATCTGACAGCAAGTTCCAATGAGCCCGGAACCAAATCTTACAACTGGCAAGGACCAGATAATTTTACGTCCACGGATCAAAATCCCGTTCTGCCCAATGTTCGTTTAGTAGATGCGGGAACCTATAAAGTGACGGTCACCGTCAACAGTTGTGTTTCTGCTCCGGGAACAATTGATGTGGTAATCAATCCTACGCCGGC
>JANPPB010000304.1:0-2761 GCA_031428295.1 Segetibacter sp.
ATTTCCGTCATAATACTTTTTATCTGTGTAATCCTTTAGCCTGGTAATCCCTGCCTGCGCCGAGGCTTCGGCAGGCAGGCGTGATTCAGACAACAGGTAACTGAATAATGAATGTTGATCCTTCGCCATCCTTCGTTTCCACCTTCAACTCCCCTCCATGTGCTTTTACAATATCATAGCTTAAGCTCAAGCCTAAGCCAGTGCCTTGCCCTTTGAAATAGGAATTCCAGTAATCATTCATTACCTCTTTTATTTCAGCCTCCAGTTGTGGTGTAATTGTCATTGGCTTTACGTTTGAAGTAGTCTTCAGTTGTTGTGTATCTGCCTGTGTATTGTTTGTAAACTTTGGTTTGTGTGATCTGTTGAAGAAACAAGTCCCCATATCGATGAAAGGGCTTTTGAGTAAATACCAGGTAGTCTATTTCTTGTCGTCATTAAATTCTTTAAAGCCAATTGTTATTCGAAGAGGTCAATTTATTTTTCTATGCTGTTAAACTGGTACAAATTATTTTTTATCAACTTCAAAAGCAAGCAAAACATTTCCCTGCAGTTCTCCAAACATGCCATAGCCCGAGTTTACAAACAACATTCCGTTGGCAACTACCGGGGCCGCTCCATCCAGCGAACCACCGCTACCTTTTATCTTGTTTACGGTTTCAAATTGCCGCACTGTATTATAGTCCCATAATATCTTTCCATCTGCGGAAGAATAGGCACGCATATGACCATCCAATCCTCCTGCGAAGACAATACCGGGGATAACCGTGGGGGCGGCTGAATTTGACTGAAGGCAACCTTTTGCAGCAGTGTCACAAACCGGTGAAGGCGCAGACCAGGCAATGTTGCCATTGGTTATGTTAAGGGCATATATTCCCGGAGTTGGTCTTACCATTGAATCTCTTGTATCCAGGGCATAAATATGATCGGAGTTGGCAGCATAAACATATTTGCCGTCAGTTGCCATGCCCCAATGAATACCACCCAATGTACCACCTTTGCCAATTCGTTTTTTCCACAAGAGTTTTCCATTTGTAGAGAGGGCGTAAACAACACCAGATTTTTGGCCTGCAATTAAGATATCCTTTCCATTGTCCTGGTGAATTAACAGGGGGGCCATACCAAAGTCAAGATCGGGGCCGACCTTTTCAGGACAATTAGGATCACCGGGGCAAGCTAGGTTCCAGGTGTCGGATTGTGTAGCCTGGAAATTCCAAACCAGTTTGCCTGTTTTCATATCTATTGCCTGGATGGCATCGCTGGTAGTGGTTGCAGGTGCGGTATAATTTTCCCCTGTGCCAATGTAGATCAATCCTCTTTTTGCATCAACAGTTGGGCTACACCAAACGGGAGCTCCTGAGGGGCCGTAAAAAGGATTCCCTGTTTTCTTTTTTCCATGGGGTTTTGCATCTTCAGCAATAACCTTGTATTGCCATAGTATTTTTCCTGACAATGCATCTACCGCAGCCAGGCCTCCGGAGGAAGTACAGCATCCATAGGCGGAGTCTTTTGCCGAAACAACTTCGGCTGAAGTTATGGGAACAAATATCACATCGTTGTAAACTGCAACCGAGCCTGTTACGGATGATTGCGGATGATAACCTGCTCTTGCTTTCCATAGCATCTTGCCTGTGTTTACGTTAAGTGCATAAACGTTGGTATTGTAATCAGCGAAGTAGGCTGTTACTGCATTTGCCTTTTTCGTTATTGCAATTGCTCCCCTGATTGCGGCGTCTGCCGCAAAGTGCCAGCCTGGTTTTCCGGTTTGGGTGTTGATAGCATAAACATCACCAAACTGGCTGCCGGCAATAAGCCAGTTTTCTATTAAAGCAGGTTTACATCTAACCTGTGTTGCATCGGGAAAAGCAAAAGACCATTTTAATTTAAGTGAAGTTACATTTGAAGTGTTGATGCCTGCCTGCATTGCAGTGCGAAAACCCGTGCCTTCAAGATCTCCGCCCCAACCTGAATAATCAAAACTCTGTGGATAATTATCAGCGATGGCAAATGTTGTATAAATATCCTTGTCTATGTTATTCTCTTTTAAAACCTTATTGGTGACAAATTGGGCAACTGCTTTTCTTTGTTCTTCATTCAGTTTTTCAGCCTGTTTCTGCATCTTACCATTAACCAAAGCAGCAAGAACAGCACGGGGAGTCATGTTGGCAAGTAAAGCTATTGCAGGGGCATTTAATTTAGCTGAGTCTTTGTGGCAAGTAGCGCATACAGTACTAAAAACCTGCTTACCCATTTCTGCAATTTCAGGGGATGGATGTTCGAAGTTACCAGCCATTAAGGGCGGATCAGGGCCTAAGGAAACCTCTCCAGAAACCAGCACTTGTTTATTATCTATGGTTGATGGGTTTTGACAGGAAGTAATGCCAATTGATACGAGTGCGAATAAAAAGAAAGTTTTCATGTTTTGGGTTTTGGGTTGTTATATTTTATTTAAGGATCTTGATATACTTGCAAAAATGTAGGGGTCCTATTATAAGCAGTCCCGTGATGCAAAACGCTATTATCCGGATAACCTTGTAATCAGAACACCTTATAAACAGATCAGGTTAAGGGTAGCTGAATGATAAATTGCGTTCCTTCCCCTTCCTTGCTATTCACTTTTATATCCCCACCATGTGCTTTTATAATATCATAACTCAAACTTAATCCCAATCCTGTTCCCTGCCCTGTTGGCTTGGTGGTAAAGAAGGGTTGAAAGATTTTGTCAACTATATTTCGAGGAATGCCAGGGCCATTGTCCTTTACC
>JANPPB010000305.1:0-9048 GCA_031428295.1 Segetibacter sp.
TCAACACCTGTTGGTCCTCCTCCCACAACAACGATGGTTAATAAGCGGTTAATATAAGCCTGGTCTTGCGAAACCACCACATCTTCAAAATTCAAAAGCAACCGGTGACGCAATTGCAAGGCTTCAACGGTCGACTTCATGGGAAATGCATTTTCCATCATTTGCTTGTTACCAAAAAAGTTAGTGTCAGCGCCGGTTGCCAATACTAAAATGTCGTACTCAATATCTCCCTGGTCCGTTACAATTGTGTTCTGGTCGTGCAAAATCTCTTCAATCTTAGAAACGCGTATGCGTACATTTTTACTTTTATGAAATGCCTTACGCAACGGAAATGATATATTACTGGCATCTAACCCTGAAGTTGCCACCTGGTAAAACAAGGGTTGAAACTGGTGGTAATTAAACCTATCGAGTAACAATACTTCAAAGCCGGGTTTATTATTTAGGCTCCTGGCCAATTTCATACCTGCAAATCCGCCACCCGCTATTACTACTTTCATAATTGATTAACTATTAAAATGCAAAAATACATCAGACTTTCAATATTTTCTGAAAGTTTAAAACATAATTTACTTGCTTTAAGAATTACAAAACACTTGCCACCGGGCATTTACCATTTATAAATAAAGAAAGATGGTAACGAAGAAAAAGCATGTACATTTTTAGTGATAGTTTACGGTATTAGGTAACTTTCAAAAAAAACCAACTATGCACACTTATGAAACTGTTTCGGAGAGTTTAACCGACTTAAAAGAAAGAGGATTTACCACTGATTTTAATCTTGCATTCGATACTATTAAATGCAACCAAACGGATGTGTGCCTCTCCCCTTCTCAATTCGAGATTGTTGAGCACTACCGTTTTGAAGGAAATACGGATCCTGGCGATGAAGCCGTTGTATATGCCATTGCCAGCAAAGACAACAGCATGAAGGGTGTTTTGGTGAGCGCTTATGGTATGTACAGCGAACAGATTAGCGACGACATGATTAAGAAACTAAGTGTGCAGTCCTAATATCATCCCAGCGTTCTTCATGCTATATTGTATGTTCCAATTAATTAGTTTCAGCTTATTTATAAATCAATAACAGGTCAATCAATGCTCAACAGACGAAATTTTCTTCACTTGTCTTCACTTGGTTTTGGTACTTTATTTAACTCCAATGTTTTTGCAAATACAAATAACAGCGGCAGGCCCATTGTAATAAGCACCTGGCCCGAAGGTATAAAAGCCAATGAAGCTGCCTGGAAGATTTTAAAGGGTAAGGGGAAAGCATTGGATGCGGTTGAAAAAGGGGTGAATGTTACCGAATCGTCCATAAACTGTTGTGTGGGTTTGGGTGCCAATCCAGATAGGGATGGCATTGTTACATTGGATGCCTGCATAATGGATGAATTGGGTAACTGCGGCGCAGTGGCGGCTTTGGAACGCATTAAACATCCGGTATCAGTTGCCCGAAGGGTGATGGAAAAAACACCGCATGTTTTTTTAGTGGGCGAAGGTGCGCAGCAGTTTGCTGTTAAAGAAGGTTTTCCACTGGAAAAGCAGGTATTATCGCCTTCGGCGAAAAAAGAATACGATAATTGGCTGAAAAAATCTGAGTACAAACCAATTATTAATATTGAAAAAGGTCACGGACCATTTGCGCCTTCACAATTAGAGGATGGTGCATTTAACCACGACACTATTGGGATGGTTGCCCTTGATGCTGCAGGCAATGTAAGCGGAAGTTGCACTACCAGCGGCATGGGTTTTAAAATGCGTGGTCGTGTGGGTGACTCCCCCATTATAGGTGCGGGTTTGTTTGTTGACAATGAAGTGGGAGCAGCTACAGCAACCGGCGTAGGCGAAGAAGTAATACGAATTTGCGGAACGCACCTGGTTGTTGAACTGATGCGCCAGGGAAACTCGCCCCAGGAGGCTTGCCGCAAAGCTGTTGAACGCATTGTAAAGCGTGACAAAGCCAAAGCAAAAGACTTGCAGGTTGGTTTTATTGCTATTAATAAAAATGGCGAACATGGTGGCTTCTGCATTCAAAAAGGATTTGAATATGCCGTTTGTTATGCCGATGATAAAAATTACCTGGTAGAAGCTAAAAGCTATTTTTGATCTGCCCTCCTTCTCTTCCCTAAAAAAAACTTGTTTGAAATATACACTTGAGATAGCCTGTTTTAATGCAAAGTCTGCAATGCTTGCAAGCCTGGCGGGTGCTGATAGAATTGAAATATGCGACAACCTGCACGAGGGTGGCACCACGCCATCGTATGGGACTGTTAAGTATTTAAAAGAGAAAATTGCCACGCCAATTTTTGCAATGATAAGAGCGAAAGGGGGTGATTTTTTGTACAGCATCGAGGAGTTTGCAATTATGGAGAAAGACCTGTTGCTTATGAAAGAGTTGGGATGTGAAGGTGTGGTTTTGGGTTTTTTAAAGCAAGACGGAACCGTTGACAAAGTAAGAACAAGAAAGTTTGTTGAACTGGCTTATCCAATGGAAGTAACTTTTCACCGGGCATTTGACAGGGCTATTGATCCATTGCAAACTTTGGAGGACATAATAGATTGTGGTTGCCAGCGATTACTAACCAGTGGACAAAAGCCTACAGCCGTTGAAGGGTTGACATTATTAAAAGAGTTAGTTATTCAGGCAGATGATCGCATCATCATTCTGCCGGGTTCGGGTGTTAATAGTGGAAATATTAAAACCATTTTAGAGGAGGCAAAATCTATTGAATTTCATTCGGCTGCAAAGATGAGCACACCATCAAATATGCAGTTTGTGCAGGAGCAAATGAATGAAACACTGGATGATACTACTGTAAATATTGAAGAGATTACCCGAATGAGCGCATACCTGCATTCATTATAGTTTTACATATTCGAGTGGTAACAGGTCCGAAATTTTTTCCTGCATAAAACCCAGCACAAACATGTCGGCGGTATCAAAGTATAAACCGTTTGCAAATACCTGCAAAGCATCATTTCCAAAAGAGAGCAGGGAGATCATTTGAGGAATTTCATCAGCACTTAAAAAAGTTTTGGATGCTTTATCTACCCATTCAACTAACAAGGGCCGGCCATAATGAAAGTAGGTTTGATTAGCAGAATCCCTTCTTCCATAATTGCCTAAGGTCAAAGGTGTTTGATCTGTTACTTCGGCGTAAGCTGTTGGTATACCCCTGCCGGTAATAACCCCTGACCTAACGAGGTATTTAGATTTCAATGCAGCTTTGTAACCATTTTCCGTTTCTAAAATGCGCAAAACTTTTCTAATGACAAAACCTTCATCAGATGCAGTATTTTTTTTCAATGCTCTTATAAAATGTAGCATCGATCCATGATAGGCCAGTTGCCTGCGCATATCCCATTTAGAAATAAGAAATGGTTTTTGTGTTTTGAGTTGCGTAAAAAAACAATATCCACTAAAGTCTGAAAGGTTCTTTGCTATGATGAGCGAAAAAGTATCCAATTGGTAATGTATCATGTAGCCCAAACCATCATTAATAATACCAATCAAACCATTGGATGTAACAGTTAAAGTGCCTGATGCCTCATCAAATCTATACCTGAGCACAGAAGGATTTGCTATAAAGGTTTCCCGTACATTGTAAGTGATCCCAAAAAAATGGCGTAAAAATATATCCTCATATTGAGAGAGTTTAGCAGAATCTATCTGGCTAAATGCAAGCTCCTTCTTTACGAGTTCGAAACGCAACTGCAATGTAGTTTTCGCATCTTTTACAAAATATACAAGGGTTTCGTAACCGGGCATGGTTACCACCAACTCTACTGGCAGCGATAGTGTGTCAAGTAAACTAAATTTTCCAAGGCTGTCGGTAATTGCAAATTCCATTGACCGGTTGATAAAAGTTTTTGCACCTATTGCCGGCTTATGAGTAGTGGCATCAATAACAGTTCCGTTTATCTGGCTTACCCTGGCAAATAATTGCAGGGGCAACAACAATAGTAAAAACAGTTTAAGTTGCACGGAATTGATTTTAATAGAGCAGTCTCACCTTAATGGTTTCTTTTACTTCCTTCAATAATTGTATGGCACGGCCAGACAATTGCTTGTCAATATCTAATACCACATAACCAATATCGTCATTTGTTTTTAAGTATTGCCCAACAATGTTGATGTTATACTTTGAAAGCTCGGTATTGATGGCACTCAACACACCAGGCACATTGTTGTGTATGTGTAAAATGCGATGCGTTCCTTCCTGCGGTGGCAGGTTAAGCGACGGTACGGTATGTGATCCGTTGGTTATACCTTTTTCAAGAAACTGGAACAACTTATTACTTACATCGTCGCCTATATTTTCCTGGGCCTCTTCGGTACTTCCCCCAATATGCGGCGTCAGCATAACGTTGGGTAAATTCTTAAGTGGGGTATCAAATGGATCGCCATTCTTTTCGGGCTCAACCGGAAAAACATCAATTGCTGCACCTCCTAAATTACCCTCCGTAATGGCTTTGCTCAGTGCATTTAAATCAACCACTTCTCCCCTTGCATAGTTTATTAATATGCTGCCTTTCTTAAAATATTTAAGATTGTATTTGTTGATCATGTTTTTAGTAGCAACTGTTTCGGGCACATGCAAGGATATCACATCGGACAGGCTTACCACATCTTTCAGCGTTTTTTTGTCAATTGCATTGCCTAAGGGCATTCGGGTTTCAATGTCGTAGAAAATTACTTTCATACCCATTGCCTCGGCCAAAACGCTTAACTGGCTTCCAATATTTCCGTAACCAATAATGCCCAGTGTTTTACCACGTAATTCATAACTACCCTTTGCCTCTTTTAACCAGATGCCTTTATGAGCCGCAATATTTTTGTCGGGTATACGCCTGATTAACATGATGGCAGCACCAATTACCAACTCGGCAACACTACGTGTATTACTATAAGGGGCATTAAAAACGGTGATGCCTTTTTTGGTAGCTTCTTTTAAATTAACCTGGTTTACGCCTATGCAAAAACAGCCTATTGCCTGCAATTTGGTAGCAGCCTGTAACACTTTTGCCGTAACCTGAGTTTTAGACCTGATGCCCAGAAGGTGCACATCTTCTATTGCCTTCATCAATTCCGCCTCGCTTAAAGCACCGCCTATTTTTTTTACATTTGCGTAACCATTCTCTTTAAAACGCTGAACAGCTTTATCACTTATGTTTTCTAAGAAGAGTATTTTGATTTTGTCTTTGGGATAACTGGTAAGCTTATGATCCATGAATACCTGGAGTTTTTTAGTTAGGGCGAATTTACGTTTTAATATTAAATGTGGCTGAGGCATTGCTTTTACTTAGTGCAATGGCTATTTTTAATAAGAATGAATAAGATAGATGAAAGCAAGCTTATTTTATTACCCCAATGAAGCTTTAGGGTTTATTAATATTCGCTGAAACGTTACCTTTTATTAGACAACCTAACGTTACATTTGCGGAAAGTTTATTTGTTAGCAACCTATGATATATGAAGAATACAGGCGATAGGGTTCCATTTAGAATATTGATTGCAGATGATGACAATGATGATATTCAGCTTACCAAAGACTGTTTTGATGAGAACAAACTGAATGTAAAAATTGATGAGGTGGCTGATGGACAACACCTTGTGGAGTTATTACAAGGTAAAGGCAAAAGTTATCCGTTTAAGGATCTTCCCCAGCTTATTTTGCTCGATTTAAATATGCCCCGTAAAAGTGGGTTTGAAGCATTGGTTGAAATTAAAGCCGATGAAAACCTTTGCAAAATTCCCATAATCGTTTTTACTACCTCTAAATCTCCAAAAGATATTGAGAAAGCCTACCTGTTGGGAGCAAATTGCTTTGTAAGTAAACCCAATACGCTCGACGAATGGTGCGAAAAAATGGGTCAACTCGGACGCTTTTGGATTGAATGCGTTAAAGTGGTTAATTAAACAAGTCTCAATGCCTGCTGCCCTGTTTTTAGCATTAGATAGATGTGAATAAACTCCATTCTGTTAGCGTAAAACGAAAAGTTATTCAGAACTGCCAAACTATTGTTTAATAGGTATGACGGTTGTATTATAGCTTTAAGGTTTACTATATTTTTGGCGAAAAATTCTATTGTTTTGAAATTAATCCTATTCTACGTTTTAGCGCTCAGCTTATTTTCCTGTAAAGAATCGATCTCAAAAAATTCTAAAAGCCTCAAGAACCTACCGGAGGATCACACCTTTCGCCCCCTAACCGAAACAGAAAAAAAGCGGTATACCGGGCGTCTCAGCAAAATGTATGATTCATTGCTGGTAAATAGAAGGTTTAATGGCAGCATCATCATAGCAAAAAACGGTGAAATATTATTAGAAGACTATAGAGGCTATGCTGATTTTTCAACTAAGGATACTATCACTGCAACCACCGCTTTCCATCTCGCTTCTATTTCAAAAACCTTTACCGGCATGGCTGTATTAAAGCTGGTAGAAGAACACAAGCTAAACCTGTTCGACTCGGTGCAGCACTTCTTTCCCAACTTTCCATACCATAACATTACCGTTAAGCTGCTGCTTACACACCGTAGCGGCCTGCCTAATTATGCATACTTTTTAACCAAAGACACTGCCTTTAGAAAGCGAATAGCCACCAACCAGGATATGCTTGATTTTATGATCAAGAACAACCCGATGCGTTACGGTTACCCTGACCGGGGTTTCAATTACTGTAATACCAACTATGCTTTGCTGGCACTAATTATTGAAAAAGTTAGCGGACAGTCTTTTCCTGAGTATATGAAAAGCACCGTTTTTGCCCCGCTCGGCATGAACAACTCCTTTATTTTCTCTATAAAGGATACGGCAGATTACAAACCCAGCTACCTGGCAAACAACCGAGCTATACGACTGGAAACTATGGATTGTATTTATGGCGATAAAAACGTTTACAGCACTCCCCGGGATTTGCTTAAGTGGGATGGTGCTATGTATAAAAACAGTTTTGTAACCCAGGCTACTTACCAGGAAGCCATTACTCCCTATAGCAACGAAAGACCTTCAAAACACAATTATGGCATGGGCTGGCGCTTATTGATGTTGCCCGATAATAAAATTGTATACCATAACGGTTGGTGGCATGGCAATAACAACTCGTTTACCCGTTTTATTCAAGACTCCGCTACGGTAATTATTATTGGCAACCGCTACAACCGTGGTAATTATGCAGGAATGAAATTTGCCCCCGTATTTGGCACCAAGGCTGATACTACCAAACAATTGGAGTAAGGTTTTAGATTTTTTGAACCACAGCGACACAACGACACGGAGGGTCACTGAGGTTTTTTTTTTCAACCACTAAGTCCCAAAGACGCAAAGAGACACAACGATTTTTTGAACCCCGTCCGAATGGCTATGGCCGGGCGGGCATAGCGACACAACGACCGTCCTGGCACCAATCGAACGTGGTTCAACTTTTCTTATCTAATAATCGGGTAATTTAAATTTTAGACAGCCTCCTGGGTTCTACCCCTACGTGTATTTCAATCAAAATATAATAGATTACGTTATTGCTAACTTGCCAAAACATAAATTGTCAATTATGAAAAAATTACTCATCATGTTATTAGCTACCAGCCTTGTAGAAACACTTCCTGCACAGGCGCCCCTTACTCCCGAAACCATGTGGAAATTAGGCAGGGTTTCAGGTGTGGGCATTTCGGACGACCAAAAGAAAATTGTGTTCTCGGTAAGCACCCCCGATATGGCTAATAACAAGAGTAATAAAAAGACCTACTCTATAAGTGTGGATGGTGGAGCCACTACAGAAATCGCCTCTTCGGAAACTTTGATAAAGAACAGCAAGACATCTGCTGATGGAAAATACTTATTAGAGGCTGCTGATGTAAAAATGCGTAATGTTTACGGTAAGGACTTTTATCCTGACCTGGCAAAATCAAACGTGCAGATATATGATGGACTTAATTACCGGCATTGGGACGAGTGGGAAGATGGAAGCTTCAGCCATGTATTCCTTCACTCCCTTGTAAATGGAAAAAAAGGAAAAGCAAAAGGCAAAGACATTATGAGTGGTCAGCCTTATAATTGTCCTCAAAAACCATTTGGCGGAGACGAAGACTTTATATGGAGCCACGATGGAAAAGAAGTGCTGTATGTAACCAAACCAAAGGTTGGAACAGCTTATGCATTAAGCACCAATACTGACATCTTTTCGTACAACATCGCCAACGGCACCATAACCAATCTTACCGAAGGAAGAATGGGCTATGATATTAACCCTGCTTTTTCAAAACAAGGGACACTTGCCTGGCTAAGCATGGAGCGGGAAGGTTACGAGGCAGACAAACAAGACATTCTAGTAAGAAAAGGCAATGAAATTTTAAATGTTACCAAAGACTGGGATGGAAGCATCAACGCATTTACCTGGAGTAACGATGGCTCTAAAATTTATTTTGAAGCCCCGGCAGAGGGAACCGTTCAACTATTTGAAGTGAACGTTGATGGCATGGCTCCACCTATGGTAAAACAAATTACCAGCGGTGCTTTTGACATTAGCGGTTTGGTTGGCCAGGCAGGCGACAACTTTATTGTTAGTCGCACCGATATGAATCATTCGGCCGAATTGTACAGTGTACACCTTGCTGACGGACGAATGAAGCAATTGACACACGTAAATGATGAGGCTTATAAAAAAATTGCAACAAGTAAGGTTGAAAGCAAATTGGTCACAACAACTGATGGTAAGCAGATGCTGGTGTACGTAATCTATCCACCAAACTTTGATGCTACTAAAAAGTACCCCACGTTACTGTATTGCCAGGGCGGGCCTCAAAGCCCACTTACTCAGAGCTATAGTTACCGCTGGAATTTCTCCTTAATGGCAGCCGGTGGATACATTATAGTAGCACCAAATCGCCGGGGTATGTATGGTCATGGCAGGGAATGGAATGAGCAAATAAGTAAGGACTGGGGCGGACAGGTTATGAAGGATTATTTAAGTGCGATAGATGAGGTAAGTAAAGAGCCTTATGTTGACAAAGATAGGCTGGGATGTATTGGTGCAAGTTTTGGTG
>JANPPB010000306.1:0-10441 GCA_031428295.1 Segetibacter sp.
TGGCCAGTTTTTTACCTGCTTCAAAATTATCCAGCGAAATATGGCAGCAGGCTAAGTCAGCATAAAACCTGTCAATTAATACAAAAGGAATTTCGTCTGTAACCAGGTATTGCAATTGCTTCTCTGAATGTTCGGCTGGAGCTATTATCAAACCGTCCACCTGATGATTGATGAGCACATCCATCAATTTTTTTGATCGGTCCGGGTTTTCGTCTGAGCTTCCAAAAATAACCGTGTAGTTATATTTTTCAGCTTCATTTTCTATAATGCGGGCCATTGTGCTGGAGAATGGATTTGATATGTCGGCAACCAATAATCCTATTGTTTGCGTTTTATTCGTTTTCAATCCTTTGGCAACCTGGTTAGGTTTATAATTTAATTCTGCTGCTGTCTCTTTAATTTTTTGAGCAATATGTGTACTGATGCGGTTCAGTTGTTTATTGTTCAAGACATACGAAACAAGTGTAATGGATACCCCAACTTTCTGAGCTATATCTTTTAATGAAACTTTTCTTTTCATGCTTCAAAAAATTTTTGTTCTCATAACCCGGATGAACGCTAACATTTACTTTTCCACGTATTATATCTAATTCCGTTATGCCAAAACAGCAAAGATTATCATCTAATTGTTAACAATATACAATTTGTTTAAACGTTTAAACATTTGGCATAGTTTTGCGTTATTATCACTGAAAGCCATAAGAATAAATTATAAATAGTACAGAAATAATAAATAAGCAAGCAATCGATGGCCTGCTGTTTCTACAGAAGGCAAATTATTTTTGAGTAAGATAATAGTGTGTTGAGAATAGAATTTTGAAAAAGGATTTTGATTTTTAAACAACAAAAAAGTATAAGTATTTAACGAATTGTAATCATTAACATATTGACATAACGATTGCCTGCTACCATCCATAGCAGGCTTTTCTTTTGTCGGAAGTCATTGCATCACAAACAATAAAGGAACATTAAAACACAGATTATGAACATAGCATTAAATATAAATACAAGGGTCTACCGGATAGCGATCAGTGCGTTTTTCTTTGTAGCAGGTTTAACCTTTGCATCATGGGCAAGCAGGATACCGGACATTAAAACCAAATTACAATTAAGCGATGCGGGGTTAGGACTAATACTATTTGCCTTACCGGTTGGTCAAATGATTAGTCTGCCAATATCGGCAGCATTGGTTTCGCGTTTCGGTAGCAAGAGCCTCATCATAACCGGGGCACTATTATACCCGCTATCATTAATCCTGCTGGCAACTTCTGGTACTGGCATTGCCCTGGCATTTTCGCTTTTTGTATTTGGAATTTGGGCTAACCTGTTAAACATCGCCATGAATACGCAGGCCGTTTCTGTTGAAAATATTTATGGCCGATCCATTATGGCATCTTTCCATGGGGTGTGGAGTATGGCCGGCTTTGCAGGTGCTTTGGCAGGAACATTTTTCGTTTCCAATGCCATATCGCCACTACTGCACTTTACCATTATTTGTATTGTAACAGGCCTGGTAATTTGGGCAGCTTACAGGCACACGGTTCCATCAGATAAGAATGAAGGCAGCGAAAAACAGCCACTTTTTGTAAAGCCTGACCGCAGAATTCTTTTGTTGGGAATGATTGCTTTTTGCTGCATGGTTTGCGAAGGTGCTATGGCCGACTGGAGTGGTGTATATTACCAGAAGGTAGTACAATCACCCGCCTCGTTAACTACCATAGGTTATGTTGCTTTCATGGGTACCATGGCAACCGGCAGGTTTATTGGAGATTGGCTGGTAACCAAATTTGGAGTGACCCGCATTTTACAATTGAGTGGTGTATTGATTGCCGGTGGATTATTAACTGCAGTTATATTGCCTAACATAGCCACAGCAACCATTGGTTTTTTAATGGTAGGCTTTGGTGTATCGTCAGTTGTACCTATCGTTTTTAGCCTTGCAGGAAAATCAACAAATATGTCGCCGGGTGCAGCACTTGCATCGGTATCAACCATTAGCTTTTTAGGATTTTTAATAGGCCCTCCGGTTATTGGTTTTGTAGCTGAATTAACCAGCCTGAGAATATCGTTTTTAATAATTGCCTTGCTTGGCTTTGGAACAACCTTGCTTGCTTCGAAAACAAAACAAATTGACTAATCTAAAAAATGAAAAACATTCAAAAATTTGAAAAACAGTTCCGTAACAATTAAAAGAAAAATTATGAGCACACATACAAATACAAACAAGAGTTTATACATAGCACGACCGAAAAAAACTGACAGCATCAGCAGCTCAGAAGCTGAGGTAATACATGCCAACAAGCTTTCGGGCAAACCTTATATAGCTTATCCTAAAAATGGCAATTATAGCACAAACATAATCTCAGAAGCGATTGAGCTTCAGGAAGGATTATATGTAGCCTATCCCCGGCAGGAAGAAGCTGCTGAAGAAAGAGTAAACAGTTTCTCACGAATTTTTATGAGTGAGAATTATTTGGGATTGCCAGAGCGCCCCAGGTGGTCAACAAAAAAAGGATACAGCCTTTCAGTTTACAGTTCATTGTTTAAAAACAGGTGGTCTATCAATACCTTTTGCCAATTGTTTAAGGCAAGAGTTTCATAAATAAAAGCAATTTATTTTTCAATCTATGACCGGCAAACGCCGGTCATTTTTTTTAGGGGTGGTAATGGGCCACGTTCTATTCGCAATTGAGATATTCTTGATGATCATATCATAGAACCCAAGCCGTCATGCTGACGCATGTCAGCATCTCCTGTACCATACATTCGACTAAACAATCTGATTTTGCTTCAAGAGATCCTGAAATAAATTCAGGATGACGTGATTTTTTTAACCGCAGAGAAAAGAGGAGTTTTTCGCGGAGTACACAGAGCACCGCTGTATTTGTCCGGGGATAAACAGAGCCGTCATGCTGACGCATGTCAGCATCCCCTGGACAATGCTTTCGACTAAATAATTTGATTTTGCTCCAGGATATCCTGAAACAAATTCAGGATGACGGCTTTGGGATCACATGTTTACGTTGACGTGTTCAGCCCTTAGCATTAAGCGTTCACCCTCCTCCCTTTTTCTTTTCCACCAATTTATTTATGCGATGTATGTCATCCACCTCGGCTGCAGTTAAGTTTTCGTTGTTGTCATATTTGGCTTTTAAGAACAAAATGCGCTTGTGTTCAGGATAGGTAGATAGTATTGACTGTAAAATTTCGCCAAGGCTTTCATCGTTTGTAATGACGGGTGCCGGTTCTGTAGTGGCAGATTTATCGCGGGTGGGCATTCGTTTTATAATGGCTTCAATACCTGCCAGCTTGCCGGGCGCCAGGTCGGCAATTTCTGAAGCTTTGGCGTACAATCCCTGCAATTGCTTTTTACTTAAACTGCCTCTTTGCTGGTATTGCTTGTATAAACTAATAATGAAAGATGAGACTGGGTAGGCTATGATGCATTCTTCCAACACCATGTTGATTATGTCTAAAGGCGGTTTCTTTTGAGCCATAAATCTTGATAAATTAAGGGATGAAGTTAACTCAAAAGAGGTGGTTATGAGAGCCAGATCGACGGGGATAAGAATCAGCGTTTGTTAGATTGTTGATCCTGCATCATCGTTTGATAATGAGAAGGAGTCATGCCAAACTGTTTAATAAAGTTTCGGCCAAAATTGGTTTGTGAGCTATAACCAACTATATCGGAGACTTCATAAATTTTCATGTTGCCTTCCGCCAATAATTCGGCTGCTTTTTTTAAACGTGTTATGTTGATAAGTTCGTTGGCGGATAGGTCAGAGATCGATTTTATTTTTCTATACAATGTTGGTTTGCTCACATTCATAATTCTGGCAAGCTTCTCAACATCTAATGCTTCGTCTTCCTTGCTACAACTTATAAACAAGTTCCGGTAATTACAACCCCTGCTGTTGGTGGTGCAGACTATTATGCTCCAACTGCAACTGAAGAAGTTTTATGGAACCAGGTTTACAGCGATCTGCAGGCTGCTGAAACAAGTTTGCCTGTTAGCTACGATAATGTTACCGGTCCTGATAAAGGCCAGCGTGGAAGAGCAACACAGGGTGCTGCGGCCGGAATGCTGGCTAAAGCTTATTTGTATAAAAAAGAATACATTAAAGCTAATACGCAATTAGAGAAATTTATAAATGGTTCTTTAAAAGGAGTGTATGCATTACAACCCGACTACCGCAACAATTTTAAAGATGTAAATGAAAACAACAGCGAGTCTTTGTTTGAAGTACAATTTCAGGAAGGTACCGGTACTGACTTTAACTGGACGGGTGAGCCTTCAACTGCCTGGAAACAAGTAACTGCCGTGTCTGTTACCTATGCCATGGAAGGTGCAGGTTTCTCTGATTACCTGCCAACACGTTGGATTTACAACGAGTTTAAGCAGGAGAAAACGATTGATGGCAAAAGCGATCCAAGATTGTTGGCAACCATTGCATCGTACGAGCCTGATGACAATATGATTACTGCCTACGGCCGTCCCTGGTTTAACCCAAGAGACCGCATTTATCCCCGAAAGTATACTAACGATGGATTGGGCAGGCCTTTTGAAACACCGGAGTCAGGTATTAATTACCGAATTTTACGCTACAGCGATATTTTATTAATGTATGCTGAAGTATTGAACGAATTGAACCGCACAGCCGAGGCATATCCGTTTATTCAACAAGTAAGAACAAGGGCTAAACTGGCAGATCTTTCAATTGTTAAACCAGGGTTGAATCAGGCACAAATGCGTAACCAGATTGCACATGAAAGAGCATTAGAATTTTCTATAGAAGGACAAAGAATTAATGATATTATCAGGTGGGGTTGGTTGTACAATCCAGCAAAACTGGCGGAGTTAAAAGCACACGATGCCGATTTTAATTCATGGACAGCAGGTAATGAATACCTTCCCGTTCCACAACAGGAGCTGGATGTAAATAAAAACTTAAAGCCAAATCCTGCCAACTAAATAAGCAAAGCAAGCATTTCGATAAAGGCATTCTGTATTAAGCTACAGACAATACATTACAGAACCGATAAGAGCATCAATCAAAGCAAATGAAAAAAAACATCGTCAGTAATTTTTCAAGCATAGCAGCAATTGCGATGTTGGTGCTTTTATTTGGTTCCTGTAAAAAGGATACACCAGCGCCGGGCGGAGGAACAGTTGATCCTCCAATCATTGTTCCGCCTGTAACCACAATGTTTGATATTAATAACATCGGCGATACTTACGAAAGCATCGCATCATTTTCAAACTACAGTAAATGGGGATCGCACAATGTGCATGACCCTTCCATTGCAAAATTTGGAGAATATTATTACAGCTATAGTACTGATGTGGGTTTTGGCATCGATGTTCGCTCAGGTTTACAAGTTCGTAAATCAAAAGACCTTGTAGAGTGGACCTTTGTGGGCTGGGTATTTAACAGCCTGCCAACCCTGGGAGCCAATTATATTAAAGATGCCGGTGGCACTGCATTCAACTCGTTATGGGCTCCTTATATTTTGAAAGTTGGCAGCGGGTACCGGTTGTACTATTCACTTTCTTCTGCAGTGTCAAGACTTAGTGTTATTGGCCTTGCAACAGCCCCTACACCTGATGGGCCATGGACCGAAAAAGGTTTGGCTGTTACGTCAAAAAATGATGGTATTGTTCAAACTAATGCCATTGACCCAACCGTATTAGTAACAACTGGTGGTGAACACTGGATGTATTATGGGTCTGCTTACGATGGTATCTATGTGCTTCAGTTAAATCCTGAATCCGGGCTTGCAAAATCTGCCGGTGATAAGGGCGTACGAATAGCTCAGCGTGGGTTTACAAATGGAATAGTTAATGGAAACATTGAAGGGCCTGAAATTATTTACAATGCTACGCAGAACAAGTATTATTTATTTATTGCGTACGATTGGTTAGAGAGCAAGTACAATGTTAGGGTGGCCCGTAGTGATAATCCCAGGGGACCTTTTACTGATTTTAATGGTGAGAACATAAACAATGTAAAAGATGATGGGCCAATGATTGTGGCGCCTTATCGTTTCAAGGGGCATAGCGGTTACCAGGGCACATCGCACTGCAGTGTCTTTAAAGATGATGGAGGGCAGTTTTATATGGGGCACCAGGCAAGGCCGGGATCAAGTAAATACTCCATGAACCTGCATGTTCGTAAAATGTTCTGGATGCCGAATGGCTGGCCGGTTGTTTCACCCGAAAGGTACGCGTATGAAGAAAATAAGGATGTTGCCAAAGACAGCATTACTGGTGCATGGGAGCAAATAATTTTAGGATACAATGTGGTTCCCGGTTATGCAAACGAACAGGTATCACCCGACTTTCAAAACTCAACTGATATAACCATAGATGCAGCAGGAACCATTAATGGCGCCGCTGCAAATACGTGGACTTATGCGCCGCCATTACTCACTTTAAAATGGGGCAATGGGTTTACAGATATGGTATATGTTCAAAAGGGCAGGGACTGGGAGAACAAAAAGAATACGGTCATTTTTACGGGGCTTAATAACATGGGCACTGCTGTTTGGGGTAAGAAAAAATAATATGGAAGGATCGTCATGCCGGGCTTGACCCGGCATCTCCCGGAAAATTTTAGGCTAATGCAATAGGTTTCAATATTTGAAAATATAAGGCATACTCCTCTAATACGTCATGCCGGGCCTGACCCGGCATCTCCTGGATAAAATAAAGCAAAACCAGAACGTAGCAGGTCTTTTATGCTATTTACAGGGAGAATAACAATCCCGCAGAATAACGAGATTCAAGTACAAGAGTGCGACGCAACGATTTAGATTGAAGGTGTTAACGCCCGGTTCATAAAAATAATAATGATTGCAAAAGCCATACATACCATTATAAAAATCAGCAATGTCTTATTGCTGTTTTTGGTGTGCATAGTTATGGGGGTATCGTGCAAAAACAGTAGCAGGACAAATGAAAAAGGTCTTCATTTCGAGTTAGTAAAATCCTCTCACTCAAACATAGATTTCAACAACAAAATCACTGAAAGCGATTCGATAAACGTGTATAAAAACGAGTACATGTATAATGGCTCGGGGGTAGCCACGGCTGATTTTAATAACGATGGTCTGCAGGATATTTTCTTCTGCGGAAGTATGGTTAGCAGTAAGCTCTATATTAACAAAGGCGACCTTGTTTTTGAAGATGTGACTACATCCGCCGGTGTTGAAACAAATGAGTGGAGCACCGGTGTAAGTATAGTAGATATAAATGGCGATGGGTACCAGGATATTTATGTATGTACCTCGCATGCAGTGGATAAAGATCAAAGGATAAACAAACTTTTTATTAATGATGGCAAGCTGCATTTTACAGAGCAGGCTGCTGCTTATGGACTGGCCGATACCGGTTACTCCACCCAGGCAGCTTTTGTAGATTACGACAAAGATGGTGACCTTGATATGTACCTCTTGAATCATCGTTTGTATAATAGGAACCCAAATAACCTGGTGCCAAAAGATACCAGTGGTACTTCGCCGGCACAGGATAGGTTGTACCGGAACGAAGGCGTTCAAACTGGTTTGGGTCATCCTATTTACAAAGACGTTTCAGTTGCCGCTTCTATCAAGGAAGATGGTTATGGATTGGGTGTAGTTATAAGCGATATTAACAACGATAACTGGCCCGACATATACGTGGCCAACGATTATATTGGTAACGATTTATTATGGCTTAACAACCACGATGGAACTTTTACGAATACAATTTCAACATCGCTGAAACACCAGAGTTACAATAGCATGGGTGTTGATGCTGCTGATATAAATAACGACGGGTTTACTGATATAGGTGTGCTGGATATGTCGCCTGAAAACAATGAGCGAAAGAAGATGATGTTTATAGCTACCGGCCAGGAGAAGTACGATATGGAAAGAAGGCTGGGCTATGAGCCTTCTTTTGTAAGAAATGTGTTACAACTAAATAATGGCAACCGAAAATTAACCGGTAGAAATGAGCCATTTTTTAGTGAGATAGGACAGTATGCAGGCATATCATCAAATTAAATTTTAAATTCAACAATTTTACGACTGGTTTTATTCAATCGCTTAATAAAATAATTATGATAAAGGCAAAAAATTATATGGCTTGTGCCCTGTTGCTGTTCACATTATGGGGTGGCAACACAGTAACGGCTCAAACAAACAATAACATTGTAGTGCAGGTTGATAAACCCATTGCAGAGGTTCAGCCTACCATGTGGGGCGTTTTTTTTGAAGACATAAACATGGGTGCTGACGGGGGCATTTATGCTGAGTTAATAAAGAACCGGTCTTTTGAATTTTATACCCCTATGATGGGTTGGAAAGTAAAACAGGAACGCTTTGTTGAAGGCAGCATTATGGTGCTAAACCGAATGGAAAAAAATACTGCTAACCCCCGGTATATAAGGGTAAAAGCAGAAGCTGACAACAACCTTTCACTAACCAATGAAGGCTTCAGGGGCATGGGTATAAAGAAGGGATTGAGTTACGACTTCTCATTAATGTACCGCCAACAAAAGCCTGGTGTATCTATGCAGCTCCAGCTATTGAACGAAGCTGGTAACGAGATTGGAAGCGCAACACTTACACCCGTAGCAAATGCAGGTGATTGGAAAAAAGCCGCTATTAGTTTTGTTGCTACTGATACTGCATGGAAGGGGAAATTCAATATAAACTTCAAGGGTTCAGGTGTAATTGACATGGACATGATTTCATTATTTCCTTCAGATACATGGAAGAACAGGAAAGGCGGAATGCGAGCCGATATGGTACAATTGCTGGCAGATATGAAGCCTGGTTTTATTCGCTTTCCGGGTGGTTGTATAGTGGAAGGTCGCGACCTTGAAACAAGGTATGAGTGGAAGAAAACTATTGGCTCGTTGGAGGACAGGCAGCTTATTGTTAACAGGTGGAATACTGAGTTTGCGCATCGCCCTGCACCTGACTATTTTCAAACATTCGGACTTGGTTTCTTCGAGTATTTTCAGTTAGCTGAAGATATTGGTGCCTCACCTTTACCCATTTTAAATGCAGGAATGGCTTGCCAGTTTAATACCGCCGAAATGGTGCCAATGGAACAGTTAGACCCTTATGTGCAGGATGCTTTGGATTTGATTGAATTTGCTAATGGATCAGTCGCATCAAAGTGGGGTAAAGTTCGTGCCGGTATGGGGCACCCGCAACCTTTTAATTTAAATATGATGGGGGTTGGTAATGAAAACTGGGGACCACAATATGTAGAGCGGTTGGAGGTTTTTACCAAAGCCATCAAAGCAAAGTACCCTGATTTTAAATTGGTCTACAGCTCGGGCACCGACCCCGATGGTGAACGTTTTGATTTCTTAAATACACGGTTAAGAAAGATGAAGGCTGATATAATTGATGAGCATTATTACCGCAGGCCGGAGTGGTTTTTATCAAACGCAAAACGTTATGATGATTATGACCGCAACGGATCAAAAATATTTGCAGGTGAGTATGCTGCACAAAGCGATAAAACGGTTAGTATTCTTAATAAAAATAATTGGATGACTGCCCTATCAGAAGCTGCATTTATGACCGGTATGGAAAGAAATGCTGCTGTCGTTCACATGGCATCGTATGCCCCATTGTTTGCTCATGCTGATGGCTGGCAATGGACGCCCGATCTTATTTGGGTAAACAACATGCAGAGCTATGGAACACCAAATTATTATGTTCAAAAACTATTCTCAACATATAAAGGAACCAACGTGGTGCCCATTTTAATGAATAACCAGGCATTGGCCGGAACAGATAGTTTGTATGCTTCTGCTACCATCGACAAAAAATCGAATCAGGTTATTCTTAAACTGGTGAACGCTTCTGCAACAGCACAGCAGAAGACCATTCAATTAAACGGTGGTAAAAAGTTTAATACCGTTGCCAAATGCATGGTAATGCAAGATGCGAATACAGGCGTGGTCAACTCATTTGAACATCCTAAAGCTATCAGCCCAAAAGAAATGGATGTAACGCTAACTAAGAATGCACTAAATATAACATTGGCTCCATACTCCTTTACGGTCATCACAGTAAATATGTAACTACAAATTAGTATTAGCAAGCAGGTTTAAGAGGCTGCATAGTTTTCTGTATGGCCTCGGTGTCATTAACTTAAGAATATTTGGTGAAAGGAGCCGTCATGCTGTCCTGTCCTGAATAAATTTCAGGATTGTTTCAGCATCCCAGCATCCCCTGGAGTTTGTACTACCATAATCCAGGGGATTCCGAAACCTCCGTTATTCAACGGGGCAGGCAAGTTGCCAATGACACATATTATAAACAATGATTGAATTTGGTTTTAAAGTGGTGGTGTTTAAGCCTGAAAGGCTTCAATTTGATTAGCCACCGGTAAAACCGGTGGAAAAATGCAAAACAGATCTTATAACCCTGCAAG
>JANPPB010000307.1:0-3240 GCA_031428295.1 Segetibacter sp.
AGTAGCTTTTATACGAAGCGCATCATCACTCTCGGTATAATTGGTTCCCCATTGGTTCGAAGTTTTGTTAAAAATGATGGTCCACTCACTCTCACCGGGAATGCTATACAACCCATATTTACCCGCTGGTAATGCTTTGCCACCCACAGTTGCGTTTTTACTTAGTTCAAACACAGTTGCTTCGTTAGCACCGGTACGCCAAACCTTTCCATAGGGGGCTATGTCTTTTCCAATGGTTCTGCCCTTAACTGAGGGCTGGCTGTAATCTATGGTTACCGTTACACCACTGGCAAGGGTGGCAGTAGCTTGTGCAGGCGGGCTGGGACGTTTTGATTTATCGCCCTGAGCGCTGCAGCTATATACGCTCATTAACATGGTGGCTACAAGCACCGGAAGAAACATTTTTTTCATAACTGATAATTTTATTAAAGTTGAATTGGAAAACTATAGAACACGCAGGTTGTATAATGGTTATGCAAAATAACTGCAAAGCCAGTCTGATATAAACAAGCAAAGGATAAAGTTTTTAAAAAGTTAGTCTTTATAAAAATGCATGGTGCTGCCTTGCGCAGTGCAGGTTACTACCAGATCGTTTATGCAAACATGCGGTGGAAGTGAGGCACAATACCAGGCAATATCAGCAATATCTTCGGCATACAAGGGTGTGTACCCTTTGTAGGTTTGCCGGGCCTTTTCATCATCTCCTTTAAACCGTACAATTGCAAATTCGGTATCTGCTGCACCGGGGTGAATGGCTGTAACCTTAATCTTATGTTGCAACAGATCAATACGCATTGATTTACTGATGGCGTCTACCGCAAATTTGCTGGCACAATACACGTTGCCTTTATCATACACCTCTTTACCTGCAATGGAGCCCATGTTAATAACGTGGCCCTGGTTTCTTTTAGTCATGTAAGGCAGGATGGCCTTGGTTACATACAACAATCCCTTAACATTGGTATCTATCATGGTGTCCCAGTCATCCACATTTCCTTCGTCTATAAAATCTCTGCCCAAAGCCAGGCCCGCATTATTTACCAGCAGGTCAATTTGTTGCCATTCTTCCGGTAAGTTGGTTAACTGCTGAAATACCTCTTCTCTTTTTTGTACATCAAACACCAGGCTCAGTACCCTTACCTGGTAGCGATCCCTAAGCTCATCTGCAAAGGCATGCAGCAGATCGGCACGCCGTCCGGTTATGATACAATTCCATTTGTTTGAAGCAAATTTTTCAGCGATCGCTTTTCCAAAACCCGAGGTAGCGCCGGTGATAACAATGATTTTATCCATAGTGAGTTAAGTAAAAAGTAAAAATTAAAAATTAAAAAATAAAAGGCAAAAAGCTTAACGCTTAACGCTGAATGCTTAAAGCAACAAGCAGGTGGTTAAATGCTTAACGCCTAAGGCAAAAAGTAAATCTGTCAACTGTCATCCACGAACTAAAAACTTAGATCCTGTCAACTGTAATCTAACATCTACCATCTCATTTTTTTCACTTCACAACCAACATTTCAATTCTATGCTTCTTTCTTCTATCTTCTGTCAACTGTCAACTGTCATCCAACATCTATCAACTAACTTCTTACATCCAACATCTCCACTCCCCCTTACCTCATCAAAACTACTGTTCCTTTCTTCAGAATTGTTTTATTAAGATAATCGGATGCCTCTACAGTGTAAACATAAGTACCGCTGGCCTGGTCAACGCCTCCAAAAGTTCCATTCCAACCCTTGCCTAACTGGCTGGTGCTGTAAACCATTTGGCCCCACCGGTTATAAATGCGAAAGAAATTAACTTGTTTCATGCCAACCGCTACCGGTTTCAGCACATCATTCTTACCATCATTATTTGGAGTAAAGGCAGTTGGAACAAATATTTCAGGGCCGGTTTTAAATACTATAATGTTGATGTCATCCGTAGCAAAGCATCCTCCGGGAACGCTCACCGTAACCACATAGCGTATACTGCCTACTTCGGTACCCAGCGTAACAACAGGGTTTGCTATCAGTGGATTGTTAATGCCAAAGGCTGGAGTCCAGCTATACAAAGTACCGCCTGTTGCGTTTAATTGAAGCGGCTGAGAAGCCACCACCACTGTATCGTTTCCAGCAAAGGCTTTTACGGGTGGAACTACCTTTACTACAACCGTATCTATATATGGCTTCGGGCATCCCAAAGTATCAAAAACAGTTAGAATATAATTAGTAGTTTGAGGTGGTGATGCAACAGGCATTAAGGTGTTTGATAATCGTAGTGTGCTTGCCGGTCTCCAAATAAAAGAAGAGCCCGTTATGTTGGCTGCAAGCTGAACGCTGGAGCCGAAACATATAGTGGTATCCATACCTGCGTTTGCAAAAGGGTAAGGAGCAACCTTGATAATAACCGAATCCTTTGCCTGGCATTTGCCCAGGTTAACGGTCAAAAAATATTTTGTTGTTGAAGTGGGTCTTGCTATTGGTTGGCGCAGCGTGGCATTACTTAGCCCAATGGCAGGCAACCATTGATATTGCAAACCCTGCGAAAGCGGGTTAAGCAATATTGAATCCCTGATACAAATGGCAGTATCATTCCCTGCATTTACCGTTATAAAATTCAGCACATTTACCTGCACGCTATCTTTTGAGATACAACCGTTTTCGTTTAGCGTAATCACATATTGGGTGGTAGTTTTTGGATATACCAATGGCGTTGCTGTATTGGAGTTGATAATATTATAAGCAGGTGTCCAGGTAAAATTTCCGGTGCCTTCGGCGATTAAGGGCAGCGTATCGATGCTGCAAATTAGTGTGTCTTTAAAAGGAAGTTTTAAGTAGGGTACATCCAATACGGCAACCGTTTTTATCACAGTATCCAAACACCCTTTACTATTACCTGCAATTAAACGCACCTGGTTTTGCGAAAGTCCTGCATACTTGTAGCCAGGCGACTGCAAAATGGAAGTATCTGCTGCTGTATTTGGATCTCCAAAATCCCACTTCCACGAATTTACAAACCCATATTTTGTAATGGTCCTGTCGGCGAATTTGAAAGGGTTGAGAAAACAACTACCTGTTACTGAAAAATCGGCAGTAAAACCAGGGTACACATACACTAATGATGCGGATGAGTCTTTACAACCTGTAGCACTTGTAACAGTCAGCCTAACTTTAAATATACCGGTATCGCTGTAGGTATGAGTGGGTGTAGGGCTGCCTGAAGTATTATTTGTACCTGAAGATGGATCAAAAAACTCCCAG